>NZ_JBECOT010000060.1:0-22041 GCF_040104395.1 Pseudoalteromonas sp. BZA4 | reverse complement strand
ACTTGAAAGACTGTTTTGGCTAAATCAATCGTTATAGTGCTAGACTGTGTCATGGTATGGGCTCCTTTTTGTTTGTCACTTTCACCTTAGTCGATTTTGACAAAGGTGGGGAGTCCATACCATTGAGATGCGAGATGCGAGATGCGAGCAGGATTTTGCGCGAGGTAAATAAGTAGCTATAAAAAAAGCCGCATAAATGCGGCTTTGAGGTTAGTCTCACTTCACTTTGGGCGTGTTTCCAAATTTCAGTGAATACGTTACCAAGGAACTTATTTAAATTGATTCTAAAGCAATTTTAACCATTTCGTTAAAAGTGCTTTGACGCTCTTCACTTGGTGTTGCTTCACCAGTGATTACGTGGTCACTCACAGTAAATAGTGCCATCGCTTTTGCGCCGTATTCAGCGGCTACGCCGTACATGCCAGCTGTTTCCATATCAACAGCAAGTACGCCTAGCTTGTCTAATTCTTGATAGAATGTGTTATCTGCTTGGTAGAATGTATCTGTTGTGAATACATTACCTACTTTCGCTTCAATGCCTAATTCTTTTGCTGCGTTTACGCCGTTAAGTAATAAACCAAAATCAGCAATTGCGGCAAAGTCGTAACCACGTACGCGCGCACGGTTTACGTTTGAATCTGTGCTTGCACCTTGTGCAAAGATAACGTCACGGATTTTGATATCGCTACCAATACCGCCACAGGTACCAATACGAATTAGATTTTTAACGCCGTAACTAACGATCAATTCACGGGCATAAATTGACATTGATGGAATACCCATCCCAGAACCCATAATACTCACTGGCTTACCTTTGTAGGTACCGGTAAAACCATACATATTACGAACGCCTGTTACTTGTTTTGCGTCATCTAAAAAGTTTTCAGCAATGTATTGAGCGCGAAGCGGATCACCCGGCATTAATACCGTTTCTGCAAATTCGCCTACATTGGCGCTGATATGAGGAGTACTCATTATTGGTTTCCTTTTTTGTTCGCTAATAGCTTGTCGTTAAAGCTATCACCGTATTCAAGTGCAGGAAGATTAAACCACTGGGCAAGGGTTTGACCTATGTCTGCAAAACTAGCTCGTTCTCCAAGCGGGGTGTTTGTCATTCCCGGTTGGTATGCAAGTACTGGCACGTATTCACGTGTATGGTCAGTGCCTGCTGCTGTTGGATCACATCCGTGATCGGCCGTGATAATTAATACATCATCACTATTTAGCTGATTTAAAATAGTCGGTAGATAATCATCAAACTCTTTTAATGCTTTAGCATAGCCAACTGCATTACGGCGATGACCGTACTTTTCATCAAAATCAACTAAGTTTGTAAAAATCAAACTATGGTCAGGTGCGCTTGCAATTACTTCTGAGGTTTTCTCAAGTAAGTTCATTAGCCCTGGCGCTTTGTGTTTTTGAGTGATGCCTTGGTGCGCATAGATATCGGCAATTTTACCAATACTGATCACTTCACCGCCGTCTTGCGATAATTTATCAAGCAAGGTTGGTGACGGTGGTAGCACCGAATAGTCACGACGATTGCCTGTACGGGCAAAATCGTCACGGCTCGAACCCAAAAATGGCCGCGCAATCACTCTTCCTATGTTCATTTCATCAAGCAGCGCCCGTGCGATTTCGCAAACCTGATAAAGTTTCTCCAGTCCAAATGATTCTTCGTGCGCGGCTATTTGAAACACGCTATCAACTGAGGTGTAGCAAATCGGCATACCGGTTTGCATATGTTCTTCACCTAGCTGTTCTAAAATGGTTGTTCCTGAGGCATAACAGTTACCTAAAATGCCAGGAATCCCTGCGCGAGCAATTAGCTCATCAACAAATTCTTGTGGAAAACACGGCTGTGTATTTGGGAAGTAGCCCCAATCAAATAACACAGGTACACCGGCCATTTCCCAGTGCCCTGAAGGCGTGTCTTTACCACTTGATAACTCTTTAGCGTAACCCCATGCGCCAATAGGTGCTTGGCGGTCACTAACTAAACAAGGCTCTTTGCCTGCGGCTTCGCATGCATCAGCTAAACCTAAACGGGTAAGATTAGGAAGCGATAAGTGCTCACCTGTTTCTTCTGCGTAGGCTTTAAGTAAATGAGCAAAGGTATTTGCGCCTACATCACCAAACTTCTCTGCGTCAGGTGCTGCGCCAATTCCTAGGCTATCTGCCATTAAGATGAGTGCTCTTGCCATGGGTACCTCGTTATCAATATGTGAATACTTTATATGCTCTTCGAATTTTTGGTACAGGACATAAGTCCTGTTTCATAAAACAGAAACATTATAAATTTGCATCTCTAAGCGAAGCAAAAGAGATTAATCGTGTCTTTTTTGCTATTGTGATCTACCTAACAATGTTTCCTTCTGTGTGGGCGAGAACTTTAGTGACACGAACAATTATAGCTATTGCTGGCGCATCTGCGTCGGGCAAGTCTCTTTTTAGCAAGACAATTTATAACGAATTAGTCAATGAGCTTGAACCGGGCGCGATCGCAGTGATCGAAGAAGATGCTTATTACAAAGACCAGTCGCATTTGCCGTTTGACCATCGAACGCAAACCAATTACGACCATCCTGATGCTTTCGAGCATGAGCTTTTGCATGAGCACTTACTTCAATTGCGCGCTGGAAAATCAGTAGACGTACCAACTTATGACTATGCAATGCATACCCGTAGCGATGAAACGCGTCGAGTGGCACCTGCAAAAGTACTTATCGTTGAAGGTATTTTGCTATTGAGTGATCCGGCACTTCGAAAAGAATTTGATATTAAGGTGTTCATTGATACACCGTTAGATATCTGCCTTATGCGCCGTATGCAACGAGATATGGAGCAGCGTGGCAGAACATTACAGTCCGTTGTTGATCAATATCAAGCGACAGTGCGACCTATGTTTTATCAGTTTATTGAGCCATCAAAGCACAAAGCTGATCTCGTAGTCACACGCGGCGGTATGAATCGCGTTGCCATTGATATAATTAAAAGTAAAATAAAATATTTACTGCAACAATAACAACGGGAAACAGTCAGTATGACAACATTTATGAGCTTAGTAGGCATTGTTGTGCTACTAGGCATTGCTTTTGCGGCTTCTACGAACCGTAAAGCAATTAATTTAAGAACTGTAGGCATCGCCTTTTTACTTCAAGTGTTAATTGGTGGCTTTGTCTTGTTCTTCGAAGTGGGCAAAAACGTACTGGCAAGTATGTCACGAGGAGTCTCATCAGTTATTGGTTATGCCAATGACGGGATTAGCTTCTTATTTGGCTCACTGGCATCGCAAGATACTTTAGGGTTTATTTTTGCGATACAAGTATTGCCCGTTATCGTGTTCTTCTCAGCACTCGTTGCTGTGTTGTATCACATCGGGGTGATGGATTGGATAATCAAGATTCTAGGTGGTGGCTTACAAAAGCTATTGAAAACCTCGCGCCCTGAATCGCTTTCTGCAACCGCCAATATTTTCGTTGGCCAAACAGAAGCACCATTGATTGTTAAACCATTTATCGCCAGCATGACTAAGTCAGAGCTATTTGCGGTAATGGTAGGTGGCCTTGCTACCGTGGCCGGTTCTGTTATGGCAGGTTACGTAACAATTGGTGTAGAGCTTAAATACTTAATTGCAGCCAGCTTTATGGCAGCACCAGGTGGTTTCTTAATGGCAAAAATGATTGTGCCAGAGACCGAAACACCGAAAGAAGATTTAGCTGATTTAGACGTACAAGAAGAAAAACCGGTTAACGTAATTGATGCAGCCGCATCAGGTGCCGCAAACGGTATGCAACTAGCACTGAACGTAGGTGCGATGTTACTTGCTTTCGTAGCACTTATTGCACTTCTAAATGGGTTATTAGGCGGTATTGGTGGTTGGTTTGATCATCCAACATTAACGCTACAAGAAATTTTAGGTTACGTATTCGCTCCAGTTGCATGGTTATTAGGTGTACCGTGGAACGAAGCTGTAATCGCAGGCAGTTTTATAGGTCAGAAGGTTGTAGTTAACGAATTCGTTGCTTACCTCGACTTTATTAATTATCGCGATACGTTAAGTGCGCACACACAAGCGATTGTCACATTCGCGTTATGTGGGTTTGCTAACTTATCATCGATAGCAATTTTACTAGGTGGATTAGGCGGTATGGCGCCTAGTCGGCGAAAGGATATCGCACGCTTAGGGCTCAGAGCAGTGTTAGCAGGATCTATGGCTAACCTCATGAGTGCAGCAATTGCAGGTTTTTTCCTCTCGCTAGCTTAGAAACTTAATGAGATGAGCCGTAGTTGCAAAACAATAGGATAGGACTTTAAGGGGTTAAAGGTCTATCTGACTTGAACGATACTTCACCAAGGGCCGCAAGGCCCTTTTATCGTTTTATGTGCTAAGATTTATTTACTAAGTCCTTTTAAGTACATAAATGAACTATTTACGACTTTATTTGTTAATTCTTTTCTTTAGTTGGCCAGCACTGAGTAAGCCGACCCTAACTGTTGTGACTGAACTGTCGCCACCCAATCAGACCTTAATCAACAATCAAGTTGCCGGTGAAAGCACCGAATTAGTAAAGGCGATTTTTGCCAAAGCTAATTTGAACGCGAATATAGAGCTCTACCCTTGGGCCCGTGCCTACAATATGGCATTGAAGAAACCGAACATTTTCATTTACAGTATGGCGAAAACCGCTGAGCGCGAGCAGCACTTTCATTGGATTGGTGAAGTGGCAACCTATCAAATGGGCTTTGTTAAATTAACCTCTCGCAGCGATATAAACATCACTACAAACGAGCAAGCTAAGCAATATAAGATAGCGGTACAACGTCATGATTTAGCAGCGCAGCGTTTAGCAGAAAGAGGATATACACTGGTATATACCTCTGATATCAATAAGTCGTATCAGCTGTTGATGTCGGGCAAGGTTGATTTAATCATTGATGATAAGAACTATATTGCGGCTATGGCTGAGCAATTAGCACTGGATGAAGCTCGCTTCAGCTTTGCCCATACAATCGACTTTTTAGCCATGAAAGGTTATCTCGCAGCAAATATTAATACCGACCAACGTTATATCGATGCCTTAAAAGCAGCGTTTAATGAGGTGGTCATGACACCAAGATACAATGCAGTGATGATGATCGCGCAGCGACCTTAATTCGCCTTATATTGTTCAATATAAGTCTCTAATAACCCTTGCTTACTCAGCTTGTCATAACTTGCCTGTAATCGGCTTACAAGCTCTTCGGGTAATGCCTTATTTAACGCTAGAAAGTTTCCTACCGTGCCATTTAGTGGCAACTCAACCAACTTAACCACTTCTCTACCTTGATGACCATACTGCATTAATTGGTATTTAAACGACAGCTCCGAGCCAATAATGAGCTCTATTTTATTTTTGAAAAATAAATTAATGCACTCGTAATAGTGACTCACTTTGAGAAGATTTTTTTCACTGCGAAAACCAATACTCTCAACAAATTTTTCGTAAATACTGTCTCTCACCACGCACAGACTATGATCTTTCACTTGCGATAAATCGATTGGATTAATACGGTCATTTGATTGTAAGCGATAAAAGAAGTTACTTGATGAAGCCAGTGGACCAATCCAATTAAACAGCGCTTCACGATCAGGTATACGAGCCGTAGAAACAAGACCTGATTGCGGCTTTTGCTGGGCTAAGTGATATGCCCGAGACCAAGGCAAGAGCTCGAATTGACATTCAATGTCTGCATCAACACACATCGCTTTAACAAACTCGAGGTTTATGCCCTCTAAGTGCCCTTTGTTCGAAAAATTATATGGCGGGAATTGCTCGGTGTAGATGATGACACTGTCTTTTGCCAGTACTACAGGTGCAAAGCTTAGGCACGCTAACAACAAATATTTTAAAATAATTAATACACTCTAATCACACAGCTGCATTAAATATAGAAATATTCATTAACTCAGTCAATTTTTAGGCATAAAAAAAGCAAGCCGTAGCTTGCTTCTTCTTAACTTTTACTAAAAGTAAAAATTATAACGGAGTGATGTTATCCGCTTGAGGACCTTTTTGACCTTGTGAAAGAGTGAACTCTACACGTTGGCCTTCAGCTAAAGTTTTGAAACCTTCGCTTTTGATAGCGCTGAAGTGAGCGAAAACGTCTGGACCATTTTCTTGCTCGATGAAACCAAAACCTTTAGATTCGTTAAACCACTTAACTGTACCTGATACGATGTTAGACATAGTATTATTCCTGATATAAAAAATTAAACATGCCCTAGTGGGCGGGTGTAGCAAAAAATGAGATGGTACTTAAAAACTTCAGGACGGTACTACAAGTATTACTTATACAACAACGAAATAAAGATTTATTAATTACACGCTTTCTTTCTAGCTGGTGCCCACTATATAGAGTTAGTTTAATAAGTCAAACACTATCGACATTAAAATTCAAACTCTAAAGCCAAGCGAAAGCTATGATCTTTGCCTGATTGGCTAAGCTCACTAATAAAACCTGCTTCCCATTTTAACTGGCGTTTAGGGCTAAATCTGTGTAAACCAGTAAAGCCTGGGCCCACTCCAATAAAGTCCTCTCCCGCGTATATTTCAATTGATGGTTGAAAGGCCGAACGATAGCGATAACGGTACTGCAAGCGAAACTCACTTTCCCACTCGTTTTCAATATCAGCCCCCCATTCATAGACTAAAAAAGCGTTCATCGTCAGGCTTGTACGACCAAATTCTTTTTCCCATAAAAAGCCGCTTGTTGCTTCGTATGCATCGAGTGTGTGTTGTTTTTCAAGCTCAAATAACGCTCCCCAATCGGCCCACAAGCGACCTTGCTCGACCAATTGCCAACGCAATTCCACCTCATATGAAGATAAACCAAAATCACCGTTATCATCGCGCTCTCCAACTAAGTAGCCCTCAAGGCTCATGGTGTCGTTAATTGCGCCGCCAAAGCCTGCACGCTGTGCAAGCACATTACCGCTATCAGTTTGCCTGGATACCAAACGCCACTCAACTTCGCGCTCAAAAGGCAATACATAAGGGTGGTACACTTTATCAACTACCATGCCATCAGCCTGAGCGACTTGGCTGATACTTGCTAACAGCAAATAAGTTAAGCTAACTATTAAGAACCGCATACTGGCTCCTTGGTCTTTTTAATTTTTAAAACGTGGGCTAAGGCGATAAACCCCAACGTAGCAACGACATACACCCATAGCGCGGTTTTACTCGGCGTAGCTTCGTAGCCCACTAAGGCTTTTAATACGCGCCCAAGCTCTGAGTTTTCAACTAAAAACCCACGCCAATCTAAATAATTTGAGGTCACATCGAGTAAATCGATCTGACTTGCTAAATCAAGAAATATCAATAGCTTTGCTGTTGCATTTAAGGCAAGCAACACAACCAATGGCTGCTCGCCTACGCGCTTGGTAATACTCTCAAGCAAAAAGAACAGTAACACGCCAAAGCTAATACAAATGCCAACACCTAAAAATGTACCCAGTAGCAATGGCTCTGCGGTATCTTTACTGTGCCAAAAACTGACTAAATAAATCATGTAGTGGCTTAAATACAACGTCATGGTTGCAATCAAGGCCAGTGCAGCCGCCATTTTTCGTTGCAGACAACTCATGAGTGCAGCGACAAAAATCATTATACACAGCAGCATTTGTATAAACTCTAAGCCTCGGTGATCAAATAACTGGCTCACCCAAGCAGCGCCTTGCACAAACACTAAGCTTAGTAGCGTACCAATCACTGCATAAATACTCAGTTGGCGCTGACTTAAAGGCACAATTAAACTCAAAAGCACGGCTAAAATCACCACAGGCAAAAGCTGATTAATGCTCATTAATAAACTAGTTATCAGCATCATTCACCTCCGTAGCCACGACAGTTCCTCTGGCTGTATTAGGCGAAAATTCACCAAAAAAGTCATAACGCCCTGGGCTGAGCGGTCCGATATAAATGACACTCGTACGACCTGGGTAGAGTACTTTTTCACGGTTTAAGTCAAAGCTATCGAACTCTTCTGGCGTGTCATCTTGGTTTTCGATGAGTAAACGTAGCTTTTTATTGGCAGGAACTTTAATTTCAGCTGGGTAAAACAAGTGATCTTTTAAAATCAGCTTGTACTCTTTGGCATAGGCAAGCCAAGACGACATATATAGTAACAACATAGAAATTGCCAAAATCCATTTATTCACTGACATCTCCTTGCATAAAAGAGACACTCACCCGCAAGCCACCAAGGTGACTGTCAGCTAAAGCAATATCAGCGTTATAAATCGACACTATGTGTTCAACAATGGCCATACCAAGCCCGGCTCCTTGTTCACCAGAGGGATGTTTATCACCACCCACACGGTAAAAACGGTTAAAAATACGCTGTTTTTGAGCTTCATCAATACCGGGGCCCGAGTCATCTATTTGCCAGATAAAACGATTGTTTTCGGTTTTCAGAGTAATACAAATCTCTCCCGCAGCTGGGGTATATTTTATGGCGTTACTCAGTAAATTGCCAAACAAAGTAACTAAGGTGAATTCGTCACCGGCGATGATAAAATCATCGCCATCAATGCTAATTGTGTGCTCTTTTTCGTCAATACGATCATAAAGTTGTGAGGCAACCTGCTGGCTAATTTCTAACACCGACACGGGGCTAAATTGCGCTTGCCATTGCTCTGGATAGGTACGCCCCAAAATCAGCATTTGTTCAACGATATTGCTCAGCTTATCAACGCCTTTTTCCATCGCATCAAGCTCAATACTCTCAATACCTTGAGCTACTAAATTATGCACATTGATTTTTAAACTACTGAGCGGGGTACGCAGTTCATGGGCCGCATCAGAGGCAAAAAAGCGCTCTCGTAAATAAGCACTTTCAACTCGTTTGAATAGATCATTTAAACGGCTAATTACGGGTTTTATTTCTTGCTCTGGGGTTTGCCAAGGAATAGCTGTAAAATCATTTGCTTGACGATGTTTGAGTTGATTTGATAACCGTGTTAGTGGTGCAAGCCCTTGTTTTACAAATACACTAATAAGAAGGGCAAGGATAGGCACACTCCATAACAGCGGCGTCATGGCCGACAAAATCACGGTTTCGGTTAGTGCCACACGTTTGCTCAAAGGCTCTGCAATAAGCACTCGCTTATTGCCTTCGCTTAAGCGATACACTTTGACTCGTTGCCCAGCCAAGTTCTCAACACTAAACCCGGTTTGCCACTGACTTTGATTACTAAGATTTTGCTGCAATGATTTTGAGCTTGAGGCCAAGCTATCATCAACCCAAACTTGAAACAATAACTGCGGTAAATCACTGGTATAAGCTGGGGTTTCTTTACTGAGTGGCTGCTCGATTAACACATGTGCCAGCGTTACCAGCTCGTTATCGAGCAGTGCTTCAGCCTGATTCATACTTTCACGGTAACCTTTAGTAAATGCCAAAAAGCAGGTTAAGATCACCATAGACAATATAAGTAGAGTCAGCCTTTTACGAATTGACACTAGCGTTTACCCACCACATAACCAATGCCGCGCAAGGTTTTAATAAACTCTTTTGGGAATTTTTTACGCAAGTGATGAATGTGTACTTCGATGGTATTAGACCCCACCTCTTCGCCCCATTCGTACAGTTTACTTTCTAACTGCTGTTTTGATTGCACGCGACCTTGGTTTTCTAGCAAGGCTTTAAGGAGCATAAACTCTTTGCGCGGCAAGTTTACTGGCTCACCTTGAAAGCTCACGGTAAAAGCGGCGGTGTCCATTTCAACATCACCAACTTTTAAAGTGCTGGTTTGTGCTTGGGTCACACGCCTGCTGGCAACCCGAAGACGGGCAAATAATTCTGCGGGATCAAAGGGCTTTGCTAGGTAGTCATCAGCACCTAAATCAAGCCCCATGACTTTATCATCAATACTGCCCCGAGCAGTTAAAATCACCACGGGCAGGTTTTTACGATGCTTTTTGATGTGTTTTAAAATGTCGATACCATCACCGTCTGGTAGTCCTAAATCAAGGACTACCAGCTCAATTTCATCATTTTGCAGCCATTGCATCGCTGACTTAACGGTCGAACTATGTTCAACACTGTATCCTTGTTGACGTAAAGAACGACACAGGCCTTCTGCCACTAAATGGTCGTCTTCAACGAGCAATAAATGCATAGTTTATCTCTTTATTTTTTTCTCTACCTTAGCCAATAGTTTAGTAATTTCTTGTTGGCGGTAAAGATCTGCTTTTGGTCTTTCAGGGCGTGCTGGCGCTTGCTGTGCAACCAATAAAAACTCTCTAGCTGATTTATACTTGCGCTCGTCATACAGGAATGACGCATATAAATAGTTGCTATCGATACCACGCGGGTTTAGCTCAAGCGCTTGTTTAAACAGTTTTTTAGCTTCATCGTCATCACCAAAACCAATAGGCCAACCTGGTACTTTACCGTATAAGGTTGCAAGGCTTGTGTATGCCGAGCCATCAAGCGCTTTTGGATCTAAGCTTAACGCTTTTTCAAATTGTGCTTTCGCATCTTTTGCAAGACCTAGCGCGCCTAAGCCCCCTTTTGCACCTGCATAGCTCGATAACACAATACCGTACCAAATATGGCTGGCTGCTTGCTGGTCGTTGGCTTTGGTAAACTCTGCGGTTTCGCTCGCTAACTTTTCGAATGCATCTAACTGCGCATCGTCAACTAATTCGTAATTAACCACTGCCCACTGCTTTTGCACCGAACTTAAATCGCTATTAAAGTCGGCTTTTGCAGGCGCAGCCATGATAACACCTAACATCATTAGGGCTTTTAAATTTAGTTTAGTCATAATCATTCACCTTGATCAATTTAGTTGGCAAAAAAACTTTTAATTTTAGGAAGTTGTTTTGCTATTGCGTTATCAACGAGTGATGGAAATGCGCCGTTAATACGGGCAAATAATGTTTCTGGAAAACCAATAAAACGACGACGTTTTTTTGATTTAATTAAATCTATTAATGCATCAGCCACTTTTTCTGGCGGATCCATGGTGTTACCTAGCTCTTTGTTCATCGCGCGTACTTGCGGCGAATTAATCGCGGTATCGGTGGCACGAGGCGCTAAATACAATACTTTCACATCGCTGTGGCTGAGCTCTCTGGCAAGGGCTTCGGTCATCCCTCTTAGGCCAAACTTGCTTGCGCAGTACAAGGTTTGATACGGATAACCAATGCTGCCAAACGATGAACCTATGTTTACAATCGTGCCTTTATTACGGGTGATTTGTGGTAAAAATAACTGACACAATTTAATGGGCACATGCAGGTTAATATTTAACAGGTGATCAATTTGCTGCTCGCTGATTTCAGTAAAACCCTGCATCACATTAACACCCGCGTTATTAACAAGTAGTCTTGCACCGCCAATTTGCTGAGCAAACTTAGCAAGATCATCGCGAGATTCACTGTTACTAAGGTCAGCCTGAAAATACTCAGCATCATTGCCACATTCCAATTGCAGTGCAGCAAGTTGCTTCACATTTCGACCAACAAGTAATAAACGCCAACCTTCTTTTGCAAGGCGAAGGGCAATAGCACGGCCAATCCCCCCTGTTGCACCGGTTAGCACACAAACTGGGCTACTCATGCGCTTTGCTCCAAGTCAGCCTCGCTAAAGAAAGGTTCTGAATCGAGGTCACGGAAAATATTGCCGTACAGTTTATAAAAACATTTTGCGGCGTGAATGATGGCTTGTTGGTCGTCTACGTTGTCTATTTTGTTCATCAGTGATTCGAAGAACTTAACGTGTTCAATATCCAGTGCACCGTGCGAAGTAAGGTATGAAAATGCCTTTTTCGGTAGGCCTACAGCCTCACGAATTTGCCCTGCCGCATTATCGGCTAATGCAATCGAGGTACCTTCAAGCACATGAACCATGCCAAAGAATGCCAATGGGTTACCGCGATTAATTGCATCATAGGCGTACGACACCATTAATTCGGTCGAAAACTGTGGACGAGAATGACGCACTAACTCTTTATCAAAACCGCAGGCTGCAATATCATTTAGCACCCATTCTTGGTGGCCTAACTCTTCTTCGATGTATTCTGCAACAGCTTCGCGCAGCCACTCTTGTTTATCGCTCAGCTTTGCACCGACTGCCATCAACAGCGGTACTGTGTGCTTAACATGGTGATAAGCTTGCGTTAAGAACGATGCATATTCACTTAGGCTTACTTCACCTTTAAAAACGCGGCCAATAATCGGCGCAGCTAAAAGGTAGTCACGCTCTGTTTGTGTTTCGGCTTGTAATGTATTGAAAAATTGACTCATGCTCGTCGCCTCTTGATAAAGTGCAGAGATCTCTGCAGCAAAAAATTGATTGATAACATCGCGTTTTGGGCGATTATTGCTGGTTAATAAACCTTGCGTGTGGCTCATAGGCTCTGTAATTCGATGCCACTTTCTGATCTGTGCGTATTCGGGTAGTTGCGCGTTTTGTGCCGTAATATGGGCAGCAAGTTCAGCGTCATTCATCGCTTGGTTTGCATAGATAAGCGCGGCTAAAAATGCCTTACCTTCGCCAATCACCACCGCTTGTTGTACTTGGCTGTGGCTAAGCAATAACGACTCTGGCCACTCGGCGCTGATATTGCGCCCAAAGCTGGTGATAAGTTGGTTTTTCAAACGGCCCTGAATAACCAAGCGACCTGCTTGCTCAGTAACAAGATCACCAGTTGCATACCAATCGTCAGCATTTTGTGCTGCTTGACCTAAATACCCCAAAAACAATGAGCCTTTGATATAAAGCTGGCCATTTTCAATTTTGTATTGAATGTGCTTAAGTACTCGCCCTGCGGTGTCAATGTCATCATCATCGCGAGTGTTTAAACTCACCACCGATGAAGATTCAGATAAACCATAACCTTGATAAACCGGCAAACCGAACTCACGGGCTTGCTTAATAAGCGCTTGGCTTACAACTGCGCCACCTACTGCAATAAACTTTAAGCTTTTAGGTGCTTGCCAGCCTTGCTTTGCAAAAGCCACTAAACAAGTCAGTAGCTCAGGCACTAAAATAAGGGTGTTTGGCTCAGTACGTTCAATTGCGGCTATTAATTTATGTGGTTCAAGTAGCTGTGCACCTGAAAAACCAAGTTCAGCTAAAGGCACTAAGTTAACCGTGCCACCCGCTAATAGCGGCGCATACACACCGGCTAAATTCTCAAGCAAAACAGGTAGCGGCAGTAAACATAAATGGTTTGGTTTTTCTAAACCAATGCTTTGATAAAGTGATGTTGCCACCTGCAATTGGCTTTCAAGCGATAAACACACGCCTTTTGGTGTGCCCGTTGAGCCAGACGTAAAGGTAATCTTTTGCGTGTTTGCAAAATATGGCACAGGCTGTGTATTACTCAATTGGTAAACATATAAAGGGTAATGCTTACATACATCCACTAACGCCACTAATTTAGCATGCTCGCCTTCGTAAGCACGGTCACAAACAAATAAACCTGCCCCACTGTTTTGTAAACCAAACGCAATTTGCTGAGCAGTAAAAAACGTTGGTAGCGGAATAGCCACTCTTTTAAGCTCGCTAAGCGCAGCTTCTAATACACACCAAGCAGGTGTGTTATCTAATTGATAAGCCACACCTTGGGCATCAAATTCAGCCAAGGTAGGTAGCAAGCGAGTCACTTGTTCAGTAAATTCTTGTTTAGTTAGTGAGCGCACACCATCGCTTTTGTGGCAAACCATTAAGGTATCGCTATCTTTATGTGGTAACTGTGTTAACCAACTCATAACGCCTCCAAAAATACAGCAAGCTCAAGCGATGACTGTAAACACTGCTGTTTGATATTGAATAAAACGGGGGTATTTAATACACGCTGATGAGCTTCGTTTAGGTCAACCACACAGATGGTTGGTTGATTGTCGTAATAGCTACCCCAGCTTGCTGGATCTTGAAGTGCTTGCGCATTTGCAACACCGATTTCTTTGCAATTGACACCCAGCATTTTTAATAGCGCTCTCACTTTGCGGGTTGCACAAAACACTAAATAATTTGCTCCTGCTTGATAGAGTGCTTCGTTCATTAAAACAAAATGTGCCAAGGTGGCTTTTCGGTGCGTTGAGCATAAATTACCTAGCTCAAAAATGTGCTCACGCTTGGCACCAACAAAGTGCTCAATAGACGCAGGGAGGTATTGTTCAATAAACAAAGGTTGTGATGCAGAGCGAAGGCCTAAGGTACATACTTCATCATCAACATTAAGCTCACAAAGAAGCGGCATGAACTGCGAAATTTTCGCGTCATAGGCTGCAGCAAAACCTTGCTTAATATTACGCTCAAGGCGGTCACGAAATTGGCCTCCTTCACGCATGCAAACAAAGGCAGGCTCTTGAACTTGAGTTTGATGTGATTGTTGAACTGAAAGCATAATTGTTCGCTCCACTTAGGTTATGTGTAAAATTTATCGAGCGAAACTTAAATAAAACTTAAGAAAAATTAATTTTTATAAATATTTTTCAACCTTATGAAATTAAATGATTTTATTTTCATTAAAAACAAAAATGCCAGTCTGTTAGACTGGCATTTTAATGCTAAAATTAACCTTAAACTTAGATTACTTAACGATAGTCATCTCTTTAAGTAGGTTTTGAGCATTATCAACTTTATCCATCACCCACAGCATATATCGTGAATCAACGTGAATTGAGCGATTTAAATTTTCATCGTAATCCCAATCACCAATAATACTTTCGTAAACACCATCAAATAACAAACCAACTAGCTCAGCATTACCGTTTAGCGTTGGTGAACCTGAGTTACCACCTGTGGTATCTACATTAGATAAAAAGTTAACCGGAACCGTATTCATACCGCCGGTGTAATCACCATAAAGCTTTTGCTTAATTAACTGATTTTGCTTTTCTGGTGAGTTGAATGGTTCAACACCGGTGTTTTTAGCAAGTAGTCCTTCTAAAGATGTAAAGGGGGTTGCCACTAAGCCATCTTGCGGTGAATAGCCGCCTACCGTACCGTAAGTTACACGCAGGGTGCTGTTAGCATCAGCATAAACTGGCTTATTAAGTGCCTTGTTATAAGCGATGATTGCTTCCATTAATGCAGGGCGAGCAGCTTGCTGTTTACCAGCCAGTTCTTTTTTCGCATCTTCAATATCTTTTGTGACTGCAAATATTGCATGCGCATACTGAATGAATGGATCGCTACTTTGCTTTAACTGAGCAAGGTCAAGATCTGCCATCCATAAACGTTTGCTTTCATCTGCAAGAACCGATTTAGCATACATGTCATCAAGCAAGGCTTGCTGTTTTGGTTTATCAAAACCGTTTGTAAGACCCAGTGCTTTATCAACCTCTGCAACTCGCTCGTCTTTAGGTAATGCAGCATATTGCTCAATAAAGTACAGTAAAATAGCTTTATCTACGGCTTCATCATAACGACGGCTCATGCTTTTTAAACGAGACTCGATACGTGGCATATCACGTTCTTGATAACCGCTTTCGCGCTCAGCATCTGGCTTTTGTTTTTCGTAAGCTAAACGGTATAAACGTCGAGCAGTTGAGATCATTTGTGAGCGGTGTACGTAACCTAACATGCGGTCGCGCTGGTTATGCTCTTGCGACTGAGCAACTAGCGCAGATAAATCAGCAAGTACATGTCCGTATTTAGCTTTGCGCTTACTATCTTCATTGATCCACCCAGTGAGATCTTTTTCGAATTGTTGCTTACGGCTATACATTGACCCTTTATTGAAACTCTCAATCATTGAGCCATAGTTTTTAATGTAGTTGTTGTAGCCCGCAATCGTGCTTTCATAAGCGATTCGTGCCTCTGAACCCTCAGGCGCATTTTCTTCAATTAACGAGACATATTTAGAGTTATATTTACGCGCTAATGGGTAAGCAGTGTTAAACACGTAATCAACTTCAGGCGAAATACGGTAACGGTTTGTGCTGCCCGGATAACCGGTAACCATCACAAAATCGCCTTCTTGAACGCCTTTAGCGCTTACTTTTAAAAACGCATCACTTTGGTACGGCACGTTATCTTCTGAATATTCAGCTGGCTTGCCATCTTTGCCAACATACGCGCGATAGAACGAGAAATCACCTGTGTGGCGCGGCCACATCCAGTTATCGATATCACCGCCGTATTTACCTACACCCATAGCAGGTGCATAGGCTAAACGTACATCTTTAATTTCTAGCGATTTAATAAGGTAGTACTCCAGACCACCATGGAAGGTATACACATTACAGCGATAGCTCTTGTCTTGCTCACACTCACTAACAAGTGCTTTTTCATTTGCTTCAATGGCATCAAAGCGTGCTTTACCGGTTAACTGTTCAGTCCCTTTATTTACTTTTGCTGTAACATCGGTCACTTGCTCTGTTACATAAACACGAGAACCTGGAGATGCAGGTACTTCTTCGCCCGTTGTTTTAGCTAAGAAGCCATTTTCTAAAATATTGTTTTCGGTAGTCGAGTTATATTGAATCGAACCATAGGCACAGTGATGGTTTGTTACAACTAAGCCTTTTGGTGAAACAAACGAAGCGGTACAGCCACCAAGGCTAATTACCGCGTTCATCGGGAACTCTGTTAATTTTGAAATTGACTCTACATCAATGCTCAAGCCTTTCGCTTTTAGGATAGATTCAAGTTCTGGTAGCTGGTGAGGTTGCCACATGCCTTCATCGGCAACAGCAACATTTGCTACAGCGAGACCCACTGCAGCAGCAATAAATTTAAATCGCATAGTCGTCCTTTATATTATTATGTTTATCATTTTTAGCGCTCGTATCATTGTCATTATGCTAGCCAATAGCAATAATTTGCGACCGCTAATGTCAAAATTTGTAAACCATTTTAGGTTCATGAGCCTAATACTTAGACTCATGAGCTTAATATTTAGATTCATGAACCACGGCATTGTGGCCATGTAAGCTTTCTTGGTGTTCAACCTTAAATTGGTAATCAGCAATACTCGGCATGGTTTCGAAGCACTGCTTCAATCGCCTTGCTGCATCTTCACAAAACAGTAAGTTTTTAGCGTTAAGGGCGGCAAATGCTTGCTCATCTTCACGTTTAACAGCGGTTTGGACTGGAGTGCCAATAGCTTGTTCACATTCTGTGATAAAGCCGCCAATATCTGGCAACTTCTCACTACTAAACGTGACATCAATATACGCATATGAACGCTGGCTATGAGGGGTTGCAATAGAACCCAGCTCACTTGCAAGCCAATTGAGTAAAGATGCTTTATCTATATGCTCATCACTAAATTGCTTATCGACCGCTTCGCTCAAAAGCTGCCTCGATAATGCCGCTGAACACGGGCAGGTGCTACTGTAGGCAATATCGACTTTTAAGTTAATGGCAAGCGTTTGCTGCTTTATAATAGTTAAAACGACAGGGTAAGCATTGTAACCTGTATTGTCGCTAAGTAGCGCTGGTTTTAGCTCGGGTAAGTCAAAATGCAGCACCAGTTTTGCGCCTTTACTTAAGCCTTTTTGTGATGCTAAAACAGCCTGCATAAACTCGTTAACACGTTGACTCGTTAAGCTTTGTTTGGCCAATAGCTGATTAAGTAGCAAATAAAGACGCGACATATGAATGCCTTTAGCATCGCTATCAAGGCTAACGAACACATCAGCTTTGGCATTTAGGTGCACATCAACATGAGTTTGTGCAAGCTTCAAAGGCAATGCTATTTTTTCCATACCAACCCATTTTAAAGGCGACTGAAAATCTACATTAGAGTGCGAGGTAATATCGGGTAATTGCATATCAACTTCTTTTAACGATTGAATGTTAAGGCCATAGCGGCCTGCTTGTGCGGGGTTACTTGTTGCCCATCAAAGACACACTCACCATTTACAAAGGTATGTGTTATTCGGTGTGAAAAAGTGGTGCCATTAAATGGCGTCCATTGGCATAAATAATGTGTGTTTGTGTGCTCAACGTGCTTTTCTGCGTTTGGGTCAACCAGAACTAAATCTGCAAAGTAGCCTTCTCTGATAAACCCTCGCTCTTCGATAGCAAATCGCTTTGCCACGTTATGCGCTGTTTTTTCAACAACTTGCTCAAGGCTTAACGCATCCCGTTTTACCTGCTCAAGTAACGAGAGTAATGCATGTTCAACTAAAGGGAGGCCAGCTGGTGCAGCGCTGTATTGTTGCTGCTTTTCTTGCCAAGTATGAGGGGCATGATCGGTGGCAATAATATCAATGCGACCATCGCGCACTGCTGCGAGTAACGCTTGGCGATCTTGCTCTGATTTTATGGCGGGGTTACATTTAATTTGATTGCCATAGCTTGCGTAATCATCTTGGTTAAACCACAAATGATGCACGCAGGCTTCGGCGGTTATGTGCTTTTGCTCTATGGGTGCGTTACTAAATAGTTCTAGCTCTTTTGCTGTTGTTAGGTGTAAAACATGCAGCTGCGAGCCATAGCGTTTTGCCAGCGATACGGCATACGATGAAGATGCATAACACGCCAACTCATCACGAATTAGCGGGTGATGCTCTATTTGTAACTCGCCATAACGTTTTTCTAAACGGCGCTGATTTTGTTGAATAACCTCCCCTTGCTCGCAATGGGTGGCAATGAGTACCGGGCTTTCCCGAAAAATGGCTTCAAGAGCATGAGGGTGTTCAACCAGTAAATCGCCTGTTGATGCTCCCATAAACACTTTAACGCCGCATACATTTTTAGCATCAAGGGCTTTAATTTCATCGAGGTTGTCAGGGGTTGCGCCAAAGTAAAACGCATAATTCGCAGCGCTCGTTTGCGCCGCTATCGCGTATTTATCAGCAAGTGCTTTTGCCGTGGTAGTCGAAGGTGAGACATTAGGCATTTCCATAAAGCTTGTAATGCCACCGGCCACTGCCGCGGCAGATTCACTGGCAATCGTGCCTTTATGGGTAAGGCCTGGCTCTCTAAAATGAACTTGATCGTCGATCATGCCAGGTAATAGCAACAGACCGCTTGCATCAATTACCTCATCATTGGTCTTGGCACTGATATCTTTGGCAATTTCAACGATTCGATTGCCAACAATTCGTATATCGTTTATTTCGCGCTGTCCTTCATTAACAACGCAGGCATGTTTGATTATGATAGCCATATGACTCCTTGCTTATTCAGCAACATTTGCAACTTATCGTAAAAAAATGCACTCCATGGCAAGATTGATTGCGAATTAAAATGTTACAATATAACATACCATAAAGTTTTTATTTGGACACTGTTATGAGTCAAAAAGATCAATTGGGTCGGGCTATTTAAGCTGTAAAGTTATAAGTGGCTTTCCGATCTTAGAGAATTTTAACGGCTTATCGCAGCCAATAATCACCTTATCGCAACGTATGAGGTCAATTGTAATAAGACACAGTATGCTGGGCTCATTGATCACATGGTGATACCTGCCTCATATAAGTGCTTTTTTAGCATCTTTTTGTAATTCGCTTTAACCGCTATGCAAATCAAGAGCTTATAAAACGTATGTGCAAGGTTATATCGACACAATTTAATTTTAAAAATGACAAGAGAAAAACTATGAAACACCTAATCGCAACCGCGATCAGTTCTGCGCTGTTACTCACAGCCTGTTCAGAACCTCAAACAACAACATCAACGCCTAAATCAGAGCAATCAGCACCTGTTGCTGCAAAAGAGCAAGCTAACCCACTGTTTGTGAAAAGCGTATTACAATACGAAACGCCTGATTTCAGTGCGATTAAAGATGAACATTTCATGCCTGCATTTAATAAAGGCATGACTGAGCAAATGACTGAAGTGCAAGCTATCATCAACAACCCAGCAAAGCCTGATTTTGCTAATACGATTGTTGCGCTTGAGAAAAGTGGTGAACTATTAACACGCACACGCAGCATTTTTTATAACTTAGCGGGTACGGATTCAAACCCGGCTCGTCGTGAATTACAAAAAGAATTAGCGCCAAAACTAGCGGCTCATAGCGACAACATTTTCTTAAATAAAGCACTTTTTGAGAAAGTAGCGGCTATTCACAGCGAAGCTGACAGCCTAGCCTTAACAGCTGAAGAAAAACGTTTATTAGACGTTTACTACAAACGTTTTGTGCGTGCAGGTGCAAAATTAAGTGCAGAACAAAAACAACAAATTCGTGATATCAATACAAAGCACTCAAGCTTAACAACTCAGTTCTCACAAAACTTATTAGCGCTTACTAAAACAAATGTTGTTTTAGTGGATGACAAAGCAGAGCTTGAGGGCTTACCAGCAGGTCAAATTGAGCAGCTTGCCAATGCCGCTGCAGAAGCTGGCCATCCAGGCAAATACCTAATTAAGATCACAAACACCACGCGTCAGCCTATTCTGGCAACACTGAAAAACCGCGATTTACGTGAAAAAGTATGGCGTGCATCGGCTGAGCGTGCATTATCGGGCGAAAATAGTAACCGTGATATCGTGGCAGAACTTGCTCAGTTACGTGCTCAAAAAGCGAAACTATTAGGTTACGACAGCTGGGCTGATTTTGGTTTAGAGTCGCAAATGGCGAAAAAACCACAAGCTGTATTTGATATGTTTGCGAGTATGATCCCTGCATTAATGCAGAACGTAAACGCAGAAGCGGCGGCTATTCAAACTAAGATTGATGAGTCAGGTGAACAATTTAAATTACAACCATGGGATTGGTTATTCTACGCAGAGCAAGTGCGTAAAGATAAATACAACCTTGACGAAAATGCAGTGAAAGAATATTTCGAGTTCAACCGTGTTCTTGAAGACGGCGTATTCTTCACCATGAACCGTTTATACGGCATCACCTTTAAACCACGTAACGATATTGCGGTTTACCACCCTGATGTAAAAGCCTATGAGTTGTTTGATGAAAATGGTAAAAGCTTAGCCATTTTCTTTGCTGACTACTTCGCTCGTGAAGGCAAACGTGGCGGTGCATGGATGAGCTCATTCGTTAAACAATCTGGCCTTAAAGAACAAAAGCCGGTTGTCGTAAACGTTATGAACATTCAAAAAGGCGCGAATGGCGAACCTACGCTTATCAGTTATGATGAAGCAACAACAATTTTCCACGAGCTGGGCCATGGCTTACACGGCATGTTCTCAAACGTGAAGTACCCTACTCTATCTGGCACCTCAGTATCACGCGACTTCGTTGAGTTCCCATCAACATTTGAAGAAGATTGGGCCATGTACCCTGAAGTTATCGCTAACTATGCAAAACACCATAAAACTGGCGAGCCAATTCCTGATGAGCTACTGAAAAAAGTAATTCAATCACGTAGCTTCAACCAAGGTTTTGATACTCTAGAGTACGTTGCAGCTGCACTACTTGATATGGAATGGCATTCACTTTCTGCTGATGCTCCTTTACAAGACATTGAAAAGTTTGAGCAACAAGCGCTTGCAAAACATGGTGTTGATGTAGCATTTGTACCACCTCGCTATAAATCAGCCTTCTTCTCGCACTCAATGGGCGGCGGTTACTCAGCGGGTTACTATGCTTACATGTGGAGTGAAATCTTAGCGGCAGACGCCTTTGCTTATGTTCAAGAGCAAGGTGGTTTAACTCGCGAAATGGGTGAAAAATACCGTAAAGAAATTTTAGAAGTGGGTAACTCACGTGACCTAATGGAATCGTTCAAAGCATTCCGTGGTCAAGAGCCAGACACGTCAGCGTTATTAAAACGCCGCGGCCTAAAAGCAACGGTTCAATAGTTTACCTTGAGCTTTAAGCTTTAAGCTGTAAGTCAGAAATGTGGGGTTATCGAGTATTGATAACCCCACAACGATAGTAAAAAGAGCTGTCAGCCGTCAGCTATCAGCGTTCAGACGCGCGAAACAAGTTTCACGCCTACGAATGAAAACATCAGGCGCTAGGTACTAGGCTCTAGGCGCTAAGCGCTAGGTACTAGTACTCTTTCACATATATTTTGATCAGTTGCCCTTACTTAAATTCAGGTAACTGATCTTTTTCAATCAATAATTCAATACTCCTGCTTTTTCCAGTAACTGATGTTATAAATTTCTTCTTCT
>NZ_JBECOT010000059.1:0-23590 GCF_040104395.1 Pseudoalteromonas sp. BZA4 | reverse complement strand
GGATCTGTAATTGAATTAAAATGTTTCAGAAAAGTAGTGCTCATATTTATGCGACCAAGTAATTATTATGCCTTGATCTGATCACTACTTGCTCTATAAGTTCAATTTATAATGATCTTGCCGTGCATTAAAAGGCACTTTAGTTAAGTTATAACTAACTAAAGTCATTTTTTTTCTGTATAATTTGCGACCCTTGATATGATGGCCGCAGGTTATACAGCATGAATTTTAAATCATTTAGTTTTTCTTCTGAGCTTTTACAGGCATTAGAAGAGCTTAATTTCGAAACGCTTACTCCCGTTCAACGTAGTGCAATTCCTGCGGTAAGAAAAGGCAAAGACGTACTTGTTAGTGCGCAAACAGGCACGGGTAAAACCGCTGCATTTGCTTTACCACTTATCCAAAAATTATCAGAATCAGCGGTTAGTGAAAATAATGCACCAAGTGCTTTAGTGCTTGCACCTACCCGCGAATTAGCTGAGCAAATTGCTAATAATTTTAAAGCGTTTGCAAAATACACCGAACTCAAAACAGTGTGCTTGTTTGGTGGTATTAATCTAGCGGGTCAAGCTAACGATTTGAAAGCAGGTGTCGACATCGTGGTTGCAACGCCAGGGCGCTTACTTGATCATCTACGTTTAGGTAACATCAGCTTAGCTAATGTTAAGCATTTAGTGCTTGATGAAGCTGACCGTATGCTAGACATGGGCTTTATCAACGATATGCAAACTGTTATTAATGGTTGTGATGAAGCGCGTCAAATCTTATTGTTCTCTGCCACTTTCCCGGCGGCAATTAAACAATTTGCGAGTAAAGTACTAAAGCAGCCTGAAATCATTCGTGTAGATCAAACAAACAGTACTGCAGAAACAGTGCAACATGTTGTTTATCCAGTTGAAGAGCGCCGTAAGCAAGAGCTTTTATCTGAATTGATTGGTAAGAAAAACTGGCAGCAGGTACTTGTTTTCGTAAACATGAAAGAAACCGCTGATGAGCTTGTAAAAGAGCTTAATCTTGACGGGATTCCTGCTGTTGTTTGTCATGGTGATAAAACCCAAGGTAACCGCCGCCGCGCTTTACGCGAGTTTAAAGAAGGTAAAGTTCGCGTACTAGTCGCAACCGAAGTAGCTGCTCGTGGTATTGATATTGAAGGGTTGCCACGTGTGATCAACATCGATCTACCTTGGCTTGCAGAAGACTACGTGCATCGTATCGGCCGTACAGGTCGTGCTGGTAAGCCGGGTCAAGCAATTTCGTTTGTGAGCCGTGAAGAAGAAAACACTTTATTCGATATCGAAAAGCTAATCGGACAGCGCATCAAGCGTGTTGTTTTACCAGGTTACGAAGTAAGCAGCCGTGAAGTACTGATTGATAAAATTAGTAAAAAGCCGTCGCATTTACGTCGTAGCCGTTCAAATAAGGCTTCGGGTCAGGCAACGGGCGAAGCGCGTGCAAAGAACCGTTCACGAATCGCAAATGTTCGCAAATCTTTGAAAGGTAATAAATTAAGCCTTAAAAAGTAATAGATTTCGATAACAAACGTATGAAAAAGCCCCATTGCTGTTTGGCAATGGGGCTTTTTTGGCTCTTTTATTAGTACAAATGGAGTATTTTGTTAAATTTTATGACATAAAACTGAAAATTAGATTAACAAATGTACCTTACTGAATTACAATCGCTTTGAAATCAGTCAAGTAGCGTTTCTAGCGCGTCAGTGTCTAAATGGATGTTTATGCAGTACTTAAAAAGAATAATAAATAAAATAGTCGCCCCTACTTTTTTACTTAGTGTTGCCTGTGTGCCTTTTTCTGCCAATGCATTTGATAAAGCAGAATTCTCCCTTGCCCATATTAAAGAGTCTATTAGCGTTGATGGTGTGATGGATGAGTCGCATTGGCAATACGCCACAAAAGTACCATTAAAATATCAGAATGAACCAACCGAAAAAGGCACGCCGCTCGTACCAACCGATGCCTACATGTATGAAGATGGTAAATACTTATATGTTGGTTTTATTGCAAAAGATAATGACCCTTCTCAAATTCGTGCCGCCCTTCGAGATCGTGATACGCTTTGGCAAGATGACAATGTTGCCTTGATGATTGATACCTTCAATGATGAACGAACCGGCTATGAGTTTTATGTAAACCCTCTTGGTGCGCAAGGCGATATGCGCATGACTGATATTGATGATTGGGTGGAAGATCCATCATGGGATGCCATTTGGGACAGTGCAGGGCAAATTACCGACGACGGTTATGTAGTTGAAATGCGTATTCCATTCACTGCACTTCGTTTTCCAAAAGGTCAAACAGAGTTAACGTGGAGTTTTGCAGTTTGGCGAAATTATCCGCGTGATGTGTATTATCAAATGTCGAATGTTGGTTTTGACCGAGATGTGAAATGTAGCTTTTGCCAGTTTGATAAACTCACAGGCTTTGCCAACATGACAGAAAGCCAAAACATTCAGCTTACGCCAACTTTAACTGCGCTTCGCCATGATACCAAAGACGAAGTACCGGGAGATTGGCAAAATGGTGATATTGATACTGAAGCGGGCATGGACTTACGTTGGGGGGTGACGCAAGATGCGGTTATTAATGCCACCATTAATCCTGACTTTTCGCAGGTCGAGGCAGATTCACTTGAACTTGATGTAAATACTACTTACTCAATTTATTATGCTGAAAAGCGTCCATTCTTTTTAGATGGCGCCTCTTATTTTGGTACCAGCCAACTAGAGCTTTTATATACGCGAATGATTGCTGAACCTGATGTGGGTTTAAAGTTAACAGGTAAAACCGGCGCGCACAGCTATGGTTTTATGTACGCTGACGATCAGAATACCAGTGTCTTACTTCCGACGAATCAAGGTTCTGGCTTTGCTAATCTAGCAGATAAAACGCAAGCCGTAGCAGGGCGCTATCAGTTTGATATTGGCCAAAAAGGCACAATTGGTGTGATGAGCACTCACCGTGAAAATGATGATTATCATAATACGGTGTTATCTTTAGATGGTAGTTACTGGTTTAATCAATCAGATAGTTTGCAGTATCAAGTAGCAAGCACAGATACCACTAACTCAGAATTTTTAGTTGATTATTATGGCATTGATAAAAATCAATCAGATCAAGCTTATGCCATTGAATTTACAAGAACTAAGCGTGATTACGAAGTCTATGCTAATTACGAAAATATAGGTAAAGAATACCGCTCAGATTTGGGTTATCAAGCTAAAGTTGATTACGAGCAAGTACAACTAGGCGGTGGACAAACTTGGTATCTTGATGCTGATGATGCAATCACAGAGTACAGCTACAATGTTGAGTGGGATAAAACATGGGCGCAAAATGGCGAGCTACTCGAAGAAGAATACGATGGCTTTTTTACCTTTAAAGGTAAGATGCAGTCGCAAACAGAAATTGGCTTTATCCATCGTAATGAGTTTTATGCTGGCGAGTTTTTTAATCAAAACATAGGTTATATCTACGGCGGTTTTAGACCCATTCGTGACATTAGCTTTTTATTGTATGCTCAATATGGCAGTAAAATTGATTACAGTAATGCAGCTCTAGGTACTATGGTTCGCATTGAGCCTGAGATGACGTGGGATATTAACGATCATTGGCAGGTGCAACTAGAGCACAGCTACAGCTACCTAGATAACGAGCAAAATGAGCGTGTTTATACTGCTAACTTAACGGATCTACGCGTTTATTATAAATTTAATATGCGTTCAATGCTGAAACTCGTTTTGCAGTTTGAAGATGTCGATCGAAACAACGAAGCTTATCGATTTGATGTAAGCCAAACTAACCGTGATTATGGCAGTCAGTTAGTGTATTCGTACAAGATTAACTCGCAGACACTGTTTTATTTAGGGTATTCTGATAAAGGGTATCAAGATGATTCATTGAAGAACCTTGAGCGTGATCAACGTACCTTCTTCACTAAGCTAAGCTATGCATGGCAGCTTTAAAAAATTATAAAAAAGGAAAATCATAATGAATATTGCAAAAATATCAGCTGTTGCAGTTGCAGCAACCGTACTTGCGGGTTGTGCAGCGAAACAAGATGTAAGTCGTTTTGAAGCGGAAAAACCAAAAACCGTGTGTATTGCAGAGCATCAAGCTGTAAAAGAAGGTGTTGTAACATCACTACAATCAGGCTTTGCAAAACATAACGTGAAAACGCGTGTGATCCCAGCCAACTATGTTATGAAACATCAAGCGTATCAAACAGACATCTCAACTGCTAACACAGATGGTTGTGATGCTGTTGCGTTTTATGTTGCTAACTGGCGTTGGGATTTAGCCCTTTATATGGCATATGCCAATATTTGGGTCACTAATGTTGACCAAACTAAAACAATTGCGCAAGCAAGCTATCGTACGGGTGGTGGTTTAGATAAGTTTATTGATGCGAACGAAAAAATCATTGAGCTCGTTGATTCGATGTTTCAGCAAGTTGAAGCTAAGAAACAACAAGAAAGCCAGAAAAAGGCAATATAAAGCAAGTATGTTGGTCAGCTTATAGCTGACCAACTTCTTCGTTTACTTTACTTCTTACCACGCCTTCAAGGCTTTTTAAGCCCCATTGCTTACCAATCTCGACAGCTTCATCAATTGGCTTTTTTAAGGTTATGGCATTGTATAGCGCAACAAGAGCGCCAACACGGTTGCTGCTCGCGCAGTGAAGTAAGGTGGTTTGCTGTTGGTGCTCATTGAGCAAAGCCTGAAGTTTCGTAGCATTTTCAATGGTAATATCAGCTTTAGATTGCACAGGGATATGGTAATAGTTCATACCAAGCTCAGTGACTAACTCTTGCTCAGACCAATTCGTTTCGTTATCACCACGAAGGTTGATAATGTTCTCAACACCAAGTTGTTTTAATTTCGCAAAATCAGTTTGACTTGGCTGCCCAGAAGTTAGCACATGCTCAGATTGAGCCTTAAGATTCAAAATATCCAGTTGCGTAGCAGCTGTTTGTGCTGCTAATGCTGAAAATGAGAGCAGCGCAGCACAGGCTAATTGTATAAACTTATTCATGTTACTCCTTGAAAAGTGTTTAGTTTTTGCTGTAGACGGTTTCACCGCGGCTAATGGTTTCTAGCACTTGTAAATTATGTAGCTCTGCAGGCTTTATTTTCAACGGATTGTTATCAAGGATAATTAAATCTGCTTGCATCCCTTGTTTTAATTGCCCTTTTGAGCTTTCTTCAAAGTGTTGATAAGCCGGCCATGTCGTCATTGCTTGCAGTGCAGTATACACAGAAACACGTTGATCTGGGCCTAGTACCTGATCTGTACGAGTCGTACGGTTAACCGTTGCATCTAATACACGCAGTGCATTGGGCAGAGCTACAGGCGCATCATGATGGGTGCTGAACATTAATCCTTGTTTGCGAACTGCATGGGTGGGCGAAATAAAATCGGCTCGGGGGTGACCAAGTACCGAATTTACATACCAGTCGCCCCAATAAAAGGTATGCATTGGGAAGAGCGATGGAAATATGCCTAATTCTTTAAGACGGTTTACCTGATCTTGACGAATAGTTTGACCATGAATGAGTACAGGGCGGCGGTCTTTTTTACCAAGCTTGTTATTGGCATTTTCAACGGCATTTAAGAACTGCTCAATAGCGGCATCACCATTTGCATGAGTCATTACTTGCCAGTCATTGGCAAAGGCCGTTTCAATATACTGATAGGCTTGTTCATCATTAAAAGTAGGGTAGCCTGCATAGCCTTGTTCTTGGCCTTCAGGTGCTTTTAAGTATGGGTGAGATAACCAAGCGGTTTTCCCTTGTGGTGAGCCATCAAAGTTAAGTTTTACACCACCAATACGAAAATGATTTGTGTAGTTTTTACTGTTATAGGGTGAGTCCATAAAACTGCTGCTGGTGGCCATATCGGCATAGGCAACCACATCAATGACAAATTTATCCGCTTTTGATGCCCTTACCATTGAATCATAGGCTTCTTGAGTTGCTCGGCCCTCTTGTGCTGTGGTGTAGCCGTATTTTGTATAGAGCTTTTGTCCTTCTTGCAGCATTAAATCTTGTAAGTCAGGATCAAACGACTGCATGAGTTTAAACAATAAACCAAAATGCGCGTTTTCTTCGAGCACCCCATTAGGTTCTTGTGAGTTTGCCATACGACGAATTAGTCCGCCTTTTGGGTTTTCTGTGTTTTCGTCGATGCCGGCCATGGCTAAGGCTTTACTGTTTGCAACACTTAAGTGCCCTGAAGTATGAATGATGATCACTGGCTTTTCTGTACTAACGCGGTCTAAGTCCATTTTTGTTGGGTATCTATCAAGCTCAGCATCATCGTAACCAAAGCCTAAAATTGCCCCCGTTTTTTCAATAAATGTAGTGTAGTCAGGGTTATTTTGTGCGGCTGTGAGAATATTAACGATTTGCTCAACGGTATTGGCATCACCATCTGGACTAGGTAATACATTGGCTACCATGGCTTGCAAACCAACACCATAGACATGGCTATGGCCATCAACAAAGCCTGGCATTAAGGTTTTTCCTTGCAAATCAATCAGCTTTGTTTTGCCAAACTTATGCTCCAGCGCTTGGTTTTTATCACCAACAAAAATGATTTTTTCACCTTGCGTTGCAATTGCTTGTGCATATTCTGGTTCATCGCCAGCCATCGTAAGAATATCGCCACCATAATAAATAGCATCTGCAGCACTCACTTGCAGAGGTAGGGTTTTAGCTGTTTGTTCAGGGGGATTATCACAAGCCGTTAAGGCAAATAATGAACAAGCAATTGCGAGGTGATGTTTCATATAAATCTTCCATGAATTTTAACTATGTCTAAGAATATAGTCTGTTTAAAATTTTTGTCTTTAAAAAATAGTATTAAATTTCGTTAAAGTACAAGACAATAGCAGCGCCATCGAGGCTACTACCGTTGTGAATGTTGATACCAATGCCAAAGTTGTCAAACCATGACGTCCACTTTCTACTGTCCCATAATAAGCCGATACCATATTCATAAAAGTGATCGGTCCCAAATGCTACGCGACTATCGCCGCCTAAATCGATACGCTGGCCTTTAATGTAAAAAGCTTGCTCAAAAACCCCGATTTTGAACATGTTAAATTTAGCTTTAATACCATTAAGTGTGCGCCATGTTTCAGGTGCTGCATTACTTATCCCATCAGGGTGAGAGAGTGCCCATCCATAGTAGTAATTGAAGTTAAGCTTGTACTCGTAATAGCCCCAATGCCTAGGTAAGCGATAGATCATGGTCGCATTTGGGTTTAACACCAGCGCATTACTGTTGAGGTTGGTGTAAAGATTTTCAGCTAAAGGCTTAAAGTTACGCCTAGACTCGGGAGAGTTATACTCATAGTCATTGTTGTAATGTAAGTAGTGAGTATTGAAGCCAAATTGATATGACCATTTAGAGCCAAGTGCTTTTTCGGCATTAAAACCGATCATGCCGTTATATACAGTTTCTGAAATATAGTCGTCAGCCACATTATCAAATAGCGAAATGAAATCTGATTGATTCAAATAGCTTACCCTGCTGGTCACACTGAGTTTGTGTTGATAAATTGGCTCATCAAGCTGCCAAGTATAAGGAATACTGTAGAGTCTGAGTTTTTTTCTAAGCGCGATACTGTCTTCATCTTTACTGCTATGTTGCGGGTCAAATAGTGCTTGCGGATCAAAATCCCCCATACCTAAGGTAATACTGTCCCCATCCGTTAAAACCAACGACGTTGCAAATGCGGTTTCGAGTTGCTTTGTTGGATTGGCATATAAATTAAATACACTTAATGCGTGCAATAGAAACCACAGCTTAAATAGCTTTTTCATATAAAATAACAATAAAAATTAATGTCTTAATAATAGTCGTAAAGTTAGCTTTCAACAATCTCAGGTACAAAAAAGCCAAGCTAATGCTTGGCTTTTTACCTCTCTAAGAAGATTAAGGCTGATAGTAAATCGGTGATTCAGGGCCAACTGGGAAGCCCAGAACAAATACCCATAAGTAGAATAATGCAACCCAACCAACAAAGAAGATCATGCTGTATGGAAGCATGGTCGCAACCAATGTACCAATACCCATGTCTTTCTTATACTTAGTGGCAACAGCCAGTATCAAGCCAAAGTAACTCATCATTGGGGTGATAAGGTTAGTTACCGAGTCACCAATTCGGTACGCCGCTTGAATAGTCTCTGGCGCATAGCCGATGAGCATTAACATTGGCACGAAGATAGGCGCCGTTACAGCCCATTGTGCAGATGAAGAGCCCAAGCTTAAGTTTACTAAAGCACACATTAAAATGAAGAGCACAAATACTTCTGGGCCAGTAAGGTTTAATGCTTGTAACAGAGCGGCGCCGTTAATAGCTAAAATTGTGCCTAGGTTGGTCCATTTAAAGAAAGCAACGAACTGTGCTGCAAAGAAAACCAGCACAATATACATCCCCATCGAGCTCATGCTTTTACTCATGGCATCGATGACATCTTTATCGTTTTTCATGGTGCCAACAACGCGGCCGTAAACAAAACCTGGAATACCAAAAGTTACAAAGATAAAGACCACAATGCCTTTTAAAAATGGTGAATGTGCAACAAGGCCTGTTTCTGGGTTACGCAAAATGCCGTCTTCAGGAACAATTGTCCAAGCAAGTAATAATGAAACCACTAACAGAGAAACACCTGCCCACTTAAGACCTGACTTTTCTTTATCAGTAAGCCCTGCAATGTCGTTCTTTGGCAAATCATTGCTTGCTTCATCTGGGTTGTACTTGCCAAGACGAGGTTCAACGATTTTCTCTGTAACTAACGTACCTAGAGTCGCGATTAGAAATACTGAAATCATCATGAAATACCAGTTTGCTTCAGCGCCAACTTGGTAATTTGGATCAATCATTTGTGCTGCAGGTGTGGTGATACCAGCAAGTAGCGGGTCAATGGTGCCGAGCAATAAGTTTGCACTGTAACCACCTGAAACACCAGCAAATGCCGCAGCAAGACCGGCAAGAGGGTGACGACCAAGACTGTGGAATATCATTGCTGCTAATGGGATTAGTACGACGTAGCCAAGTTCTGATGCCGTATTTGATAAAATCGCAGCAAACACCACCATAAAAGTAACTAAACGCTTTGATGCGCCCATTACCATGCCGCGCATAGCAGCAGAGAGTAAACCAGAGTGCTCTGCAACACTAACACCTAATAGAGCAACCAGTACTGTACCAAGTGGTGCAAAACTGGTGAAGTTCGTAACAAGGCCAGTAACGATGCGCTGAAGGCCTTCGGCGCTAAGTAGGCTGACAACTTCAATAACCCCATCAGGGTCTCGACCTGCAGCGCCTTCAGGGCGTGGGTCAATAGCACTTAAACCATACCAATCGGCAATGCCGCTAAAAACTATAATGGCAACGCAGAACATTGCAAATAAAGTGATAGGGTGGGGGAGCATATTACCCAAAAATTCAACAGTGGCTAAAAATCGGTTAAACAACCCATTATTACCACCCTCATGGGTGTTGTGAGAGTTTATAGTTTTTGACATGTCCAGTTCTCATTATTTCAAAATGGCGCTAACCTAGCATTTTTTACCGGACAGATCATGTTTTAGCGGTGGGATATCTAATAGGTACGTTCCAATACGCCCTTATATAGCAAGGGGTAGCGGCGCAAACGTTTGCCAATGTAATCATCGGCTAAAATTTGCGCACAGATATGATCTACATCGTTACTTGCTTCAAATACCCAATCAAAACGCTCAATAGCAAGCAAAAAGCCACGCTTGAGGAACTGTTGTTCGCGATAGTAGCTAAGGTTTTCGCGAATAATATCTAACTTACCTGGGTTAGATTTTAGTTCATTAATAACTTGGTTGATAAATGCCTGCTGTTGATTTGATTCAGCTTTCACCCGTCGTTTCATTACTTCTCTACAGTTCCTGTTCTGCGATATAAAGCACTTTCTTTAAAAAGTCTTCTTTGTTCTTTTCATGTTGATAGTCAAGGTGATAGGTATTATGAAAGCCAAAGCGCAGTAACACACCACTGCCTTTTAGATATACCGTATAACCATCGATATCCGAAAAAGCGCAAATACCCTCATAAAGCTTTCCATCTTCATGATCTTCGCCGTGTTGAATGATTTTTTCATACACAGATAGAATTAATTTACCGTCTAGCTCATTTTTCATGATGACTCCTTTTTGAAGTAATACGTTTCAGATCTATAAAAAGTTTAGTGCTATTTTATGCAGGTATTAAACGTGCTGTGTGTTTTTAAAACCTTACTTTGCGATAAATCACTAAAATCACATTTAGATAGCAGATGTCGGAAATTTACAATATTTTCTCTTACCTTAAACTTAAGATAGATTTTATTTGAGGGACACACAATGAAATATAAGTTTATACCCCTGATACTACTAACAGGCTTGTTGCTTGTAAGCAAAAGCATATCAGCAAATACAGCTCCCCTGATGTTAGAAAATGAAGCGGGGCAAATAGTTAAACTTGACAGTTACTTAGGCAAGAAACCTGTTTACTTAAAGTTTTGGGCTACTTGGTGCAAGCCATGTATGGAGCAAATGCCGCATTTTCAGCATGCTTATGAGCAGTATGGCGATAAAATTCAATTTTTGGCTATTAATATTGACCTTAATGATGATGCACACGCTGTTGCTAAGGTTAAAGAGCGCTTTTCGCTCACTATGCCACTATTTACTGATCACACAGCCCAGGTTGCTAAACATTATGAATTTATGGGCACCCCGTTTCATGTGTTGATCGATAGTGATAAAAAGGTGATTTTTCAAGGCCACGAAGCTGATAAACCGCTTGATAACACATTACGTTTGTTATCACACAATGGCAAAGTTGATAAAGCGCGCTTACTAGGCGAAAAGCACGGCCAAGCGACTCCTTTGGTAATTCCGAACAAAGGTAAAAAAGCCGTGCTGTTCACCGCTACGTGGTGCGACTGGTACTTAGCCGACACGCGCCCTGCAATGGCAAAACAGTGTGTACTAGCGCAGCAACACGTTAATACGCTGGCAGAGCAAGGAGTTAATGTCGAGGTTAAAGTGAGTCAGCTGTGGACTGATCAAAGTGCAGTGCAAGAATATGTTGATAAATTCTCTGCAACTATGCCGGTTTCGATCGATTATGGTAATGATTTATTTATCGAAAATAGTATTAATTCGGTACCCAGTTTACTTCTCTACAACGATGGAAAATTAGTTTCTAAGCACGCTGAATTTTAGCTCAAAACCGCTTAATTTTACTTTGTTATTATGCAAATTTAGCCTATGCTCAAGGCTCATTTTACAGTGAGCCTAGAGCATGATAGATAAGGCATTATTAGCAAAAACACGCGAGTTATCTGACCGATTAATCGCATTGCAAACACCCATTCGTATTCTTGATGCGATCAACTGGGATAAACAAATCAAAGAAGAGTTTTTTAAGCATAAATGCCAAAAGAACCCAACGGTTGATCAAGCCTATTACCAACAGCGTGATCTTGGTTTTGTACCAAGCGAGTTGCGCCGCGCGTTTTCTGATTTAAATCGCGATATCATCAGCCAGTTAGGGCAGCTAAATCCTATTGCGCAATACATGAGCAAGATGTGTACTGAATATAAAACCGTACTTAGTATGATTGAATATCGTGGTACCCCAGAGTTTCATGATTTGTCAGTTGAGCTGTTCGGTCATCCCAAGGATTTATTCCATGCAGGAGAGCCTTCACTTTCTGAGCTTGCAACCATGCTTGAGCAGCCGCTAAAGAGTATGCTTGATGCGGATATTTTACCGGATGATCCAAAAAACATAGATGCACAAGATGCCGTGAAAATTCTAGCATCACAAGTGGCTCAAACGATGCCGGGCATCGATGTTGAGGTTATTCTGAGCGACGGTATTGTGAGTGATGCTGCGGCAGGTGCAAATAATATTAAACTTAATCAAGATGTTAAGTTTTCTCAGCGTGAGCTAGATATTCTTGAAGTGCATGAAGGCTGGATCCATGTGGGTACGACGCAAAACGGTCTTGCTCAGCCATATTTAACTTGTTTAAGTAAAGGCACACCGAGCTCTACAGTGACCCAAGAGGGCCTTGCGGTATTGACCGAAATTATTACCTTAAAGTCGACGCCACGACGTTTAGCAAAGTTAGTGAACCGTATTCAAGGTATTACTAAGGTTATTGATGGTGCGGAGTTTGTTGATATTTATCGTGATTATGTAGCGCAAGGTTTGAGTAAAGACGACAGTTATACACTTACTCAACGGGTGTTTAGAGGCAGTACAGCAACAGGCTTACCTTTTACAAAAGATATCGCTTATATCAAAGGTTTCGTGTTGGTGTATAACCTTATACGAGTTGCCATTCAGTTAGGTCGAATTGATCAATTGCACTTGTTATTGGTCGGTAAAATCTCAATTGATGATTTTAGACTGATATCGCAATTACATGATTTAGGTGTGATTGAAGACCCTAAATTTATTCCACCACACTTTAAAGACTTACGAGGCCTAGCAACTTGGCTAAGCTTTGGACGTTTTATTGGAAACTTGTCGTTTGAACAATTAGAAAACGATTACAAACCACTCTTTATTTAAATAAATATATAAAAAAAATGCAGCTGGAATGAGCAGCTGCATTTTAAGAGTTAAAGCATGTTGCCTTACATGCTTTTAGTCGAGGAAACAATTAACCGGTGAGTGCGTCAACCTGCACTACATCATTCAGTACGATAACTTCTGCACGTTTGAAGAAGTTAAAATCTGTTGCGGTCGCTAATGTGTAAGCACCCATCATACGGCTGATGATTAAATCACCATTGTTTAATTTTGGTAGCATAATTGACTCACTTACTACGTCGATGCTATCGCAAGTCGGGCCTGCTAACACTGACTCTACGCGTTCGTTTGATTGTTTGAACGAGTCGATAGGGTACGAGGCTTCATCAAACAATAAACCACTGAATGAGCCGTAAATTCCATCATCTAAATAGTACCAAGGCTTGCCATCACGTACTGCTTGACCCATTACTGATGCAACACTGGTTACAGCACTAGCTACAATAAAGCGACCTGGTTCAGCAATTACGCGAACTGTCTCTGGTAACTGTGCTAAGGCATCATTAATAGGCGCACAAAACTCATCAATTGGCAGCACATCTTTGTTGTAAGGCACTGGGAAACCACCGCCAATATCAAGCGTACTAAGCGCAGGTAATCCTAATGCGGCAACGTCGTTAATCACTTGGTTACATGCAGCAATGGCAGTGACATATTTAGTTGGACTTGCTGTTTGCGAACCAACATGGAACGACAACCCTTTGATACGAATACCTAATTGTTGTGCGTAGCTAATGATTTCAATGGCCATTGCTGGGCTGCAACCAAATTTTTTCGATAAATCTGCGAAAGCTTCCGCATTATGAAAACTTAAGCGAACAAGTAACTCAACCTGGTCTTTGTATGCAATGAACTTTTCTAGTTCGTTGATGTTATCAACCACAAACACATTACAACCGTATTCAAGTGCATCACGGATATCACGATCTCGTTTGATAGGGTGCGTGTGAATTGTACGATCACTAGGTACGCCTTGGCTGGCGACTAAGTCAACTTCGCCGCTGGTTGCTAAATCAAAGCTGGCACCTTCTTCTAAAAGCGTACGAACAACCGCAGGATGAGGAAGTGGCTTTAACGCAAAGTGTAAAACAACGACAGGTAAAGCATGGCTTAATGCACGGTATTGGTGACGAACAGATTCACAATCTAGCACCATTAATGGCGCGCCATGTTGTGCAACAAGTTGCTCAATAAATTGGTTTGATGGTTGTGCGACTGGTTCGTTTGCAGCAACCGACGCTGCAGGTACTTTGATTGTTAAGTCTTGTGTAAGTGTTGAAATAGCCATTTTACTCTCCGGCAATTAAGCAACTGCTCGGAAAAAAATGGAAGTCCGAGTCAGTTGAGTGTTATTAAGCGCACAGTATGTTCCGTGCAATCAAATACACTCTTGGATAGTTGCTCTATCGCCTTGCTACAAACAGGGTTTGTAATGTACTCGGATTGGCTATCATCAAGAAGCGGCGAGATAATAGATCTGCTTTTTTATTTGCGCAAGTATTTTTTTATAATATTTCGAGTTATTTTTGTACAGCAAATCGAGTTGGCTTAGTCACTGTTTTCGAAGCGTATTCCATATCTTTTTGAATAAATATCAAGCATGGCTTTTGCGTCATCTGGGTGATTACTTTGGCTGTGTAATTGCTGAATATAGGCAGCCATTTCTGCACTTTTCATATATTCATCGATAAGTGCAATGGCACGATAACCCGCCGCGGTTTTACTGCAGGTAAAAAAGCCATTAATAAATTGAGGGTATTCTTTTATCGTTCGTGAGCTGATCAACTTTAATTGCTTCGCGTCTAGGTGCGAATATAAAGACTCTCGATACGCAACGATATAATCAATACGACGATTTAGTAGTAACTTACTTAATTGTAGAAACGGGTTTTCACCATAGATGTGAGCTATTTTCGTATTATGCTTTTCAAAAATAGGGTCCAGTTGTTGGTAGCTTGTAGAGCCTATAACACCAAAAATTTGTTTATTTGCTAAAAGGCTTTCAACGGATGCAGAAGATGGAATGTTGTCGATATTCGGCTTTAAAGCGAACAGTTGTCTTTGCATGTGCATATAAGTAGGCACGTTTGAAAACAACATGTTTTTAGCTCGTTCGGGTGTCTTAATCGCATTGTAAGTACAACTCGTTTTTTCGCTTGCTAGGCGTTTCATTACCCGAGCGTGATTAGTGAATTGGACACTTAGCTGAAATTCATCACTTAACGCAGGTTCAATCACTTTATAAAAGTGTTGATTTATGTTCTTTTCGTCATACTCATTCGCAAAATAGGAAGGAGTTAGAATAGTTAAAGCACTCTTTTCATTGGCTTTAACAGTTATACTAATAAATGTTACAACAAGTACTAAAGGAAGGTTAAATACCCAAGCCATTTGATAAAAAAAACGATTTTTTTGATAGTTAAACGCTAGTTTTTTCATAATGACCTGAGTATTAAAATATAACTTACTTATCGAGCATTGGTGCTCTCAAAAATTTTGTCAGCTGATGCTGCCACAAAACCTGTGTATAGCTCGCCATCTGGTTTTGCGTAACGCAGAGCGAACTCATAAAAACAACTCGGTACGGCAACAACACCATCGCTAAATTCAACTTCGCTGTCATCAGCAAGGGTTGAAGATTGCTCAAGTAAAACCTCTGGTGAACCTTTGATTTCGCCGCCAGATGTATTTAGCGCAAAACCCGCATCTTTAAGTGCTTGGTTTACACTTTCGATATCATCGAATTTTGCTAATTCATTGATGCTCACGGTAAAGTGATTAGCACGGTAACCCCATGCTGACATCCATGCTGCGTATTCGCTTTCTGCTAGCAACTTTTTGTAGGTGTCTGAGCTTACTTGCCAGTGCGTACCTGAATAGAGGAAATTATCCGCTGTTACAGCGTCTTCGTCAATCTGTTCAACCATGTCATTAACGATAGCTTGTAATTCTTCTGAGCATTGCTCAACAAGTAATTCAGAAATGAAAACTTTAGGTTGCTTAGGATCTGAATGTTCGAAGTGCTTTGCGTATAGTTTTTTCGCTTCGAAATGGTACTCGCCGCATTCCTTGTAGCCAACAGCTAAAAAGTGCGCAGCTAGTTTTTCTAAACCGATTTTTTCATGGTTAAAAGTACGCAGTGCGATGTGATCGTTAATCACGTCATCTTTTTGTGTTGAGCCAAGTAACTCATGTACTTTTACCGCCGATGGCGTAACTGATAAATAGTTGTCCCATAGGTTTTCAAATAGGGCGTTTACATCTGTGTGCATGTTTAATTCCTTCAATTAAGGCGGCGAGGCCGCCAAACAATTATTCAATAATTAAGCCCGGCGCAAGGGTCTGTGGTAAGTTAACTTTTTCGGCTTCAACAGAAGCAACAGGGTAAGCACAGTAGTCAGCAGCGTAATAGGCACTTGCTCTGTGGTTACCACTGGCACCAATACCACCAAATGGTGCAGCGCTTGATGCGCCAGTAATTGGTCGGTTCCAGTTAACGATACCGGCACGAATACGTTTTAAGAAATGCTGGTAGTCATCGCTATCATCACTTAATAAACCAGCAGATAAACCAAATGAGGTGTTATTTGCTTCATTAATCGCGCTATCAAAATCTGTGTAGCGATAAACCTTGATAAGAGGACCAAAGTGCTCTTCATCAGGCATATCTTTAACAGCCGTTACATCAATAATACCAGGGCTTACAAAACCAGTACCTGGTTCAAGATGCTTAAGTTCGACAAGAGAGGTTGCTCCCATATCAAGTAACTGCTGCTGAGCTGCAACCATACCTAAAGCCGCTTTTTCGCTGATCATTGCACCCATGAACGGTTGATCTTCGCTGAAGCTGTCGGCTACTTTAATATTTTTTGTTGAAGCAATTAATTTTTCTAAAATTGCATCGCCATTTGCCGAGTTCTCAATGAATAAACGACGAGAACAGGTACAACGTTGGCCAGAAGTAATGAAACCAGACTGGATAATGTCGTGAACAGCCGCACTTACATCTGCGACATCTTTTACGATCAGTGGGTTATTACCACCCATCTCCAGCGCTAAGATTTTACCTGGGTGACCTGCAAATTGCTTATGCAATAGGTGACCTGTATTTGAGCTACCCGTAAAGAATAAGCCATCAATATCTTGGTGAGATGCAAGAGCAATACCTGTGTCTACTTCACCTTGAACAAGGTTGATGACACCGGCTGGTAAGCCTGCTTTTAGCCAAAGTTTTAAGGTGAACTCAGCAACATGAGGCGTTAGTTCTGATGGCTTAAATACAACTGTATTACCCGCTAAAATAGCTGGCACAATATGGCCATTTGGTAAGTGACCCGGGAAGTTGTATGGGCCAAACACCGCAACAACACCATGTGGCTTATGACGAATAAACGCTTTAGCGCCAGGCATTGGGTTTTCTGTGGTCCCAGTACGTTCGTTATAGGCTCTGATTGAAATGGCGATTTTACCCGTCATTGCACCTACTTCAGTACGTGTTTCCCAAAGCGGTTTACCTGTTTCACGGGCGATGATCGTTGCAAACTCTTCGCTGTGCTCTTTAAGCTCTGCAGCAAAGTTTTCAAGAATAACGATACGCTCTTCAAGAGTCATATCAGCCCAGCCCAGCTGCGCACTACGAGCTGCTTTTATTGCATCAGCGACTTGTTCAGCCGTGGCTGTTTTACCTTGCCAAACAACCTCGCCATTACTTGGGTTGATTGAACTAAAATCATGACCAAGGCCAGCTTGCCATTGGTTATCGATAAGTTGAGTTGTGACACTCATTTTAAACTCCTTAAGTGGTTACAAACGGAAGAACCGTGCTGCATCCCCTTGTTTTAATTTAAGTGCATCTGCCACTTCTTGGCTGATGATTAAGGTGTGCTTGGCGTGGTTATAATGAGCATGTTTGGTAAATGTGGCTCTAAAGTCATTCACACCATGGTTGCAGATAGCTAATGTATCTGAGCTTTGCTCATTGATATGCACAAGCTCACCAATCGTGATAGGGCACACTTGTGACTCACGAACACTACGAATATTGCCAAGCTTTGCTTCAACAGTTGGCCCTGCATCGAATAGGTCAACATAACCACGGTGCTCAAACCCTTCTTTTTCTAGAAGTTTTAGCGCAGGCTTGGTTTTTTCATGAACCTTACCAATCACAGCTTGTGCTTTTTTGCTCAGTAAATTGGCATAGATAGGGTACTTAGGCATTAACTCGCTGATAAAAACTTTATCGCCTAAACCCACTAAGTGATCAGCTTGCGGGAACTCAATGCTAAAAAAGTGTTCTTGTAACCACTGCCAAAAAGGTGAATGACCGTCTTCATCACTTACACCGCGCATTTCTGCAATAATGGTGTCAGCAAAACGTTCGCTGTGCTGGGCCATAAATAAAAAGCGAGAACGTGATAAAAAGCGACCCGTTAAGCCTTTGCGGTTTTGCTCACGTAAGAACAAGGTACAAATTTCAGAGCAACCCGTATAGTCATTACACATACTCAGAATATCAACCGTGTTATATACGTTGAGAGTAGGTGAATGGTGAACAGTTTTACCTTGGTGGTAATGATACAAAGGAACCGACATTCCTACAGCAGCTTCGATAGCCGTTGTGCCGATAACGTCACCCGTTTCACTGTCTTCTAATACAAATAAATAGGTTTCGTCTTGTGGTTTATTAATATCTTTTGCAAAACTGCGTTCAGCGCGTTCAATTTTTTCTTGTAGTAAATTGTCGTCAACCGGTAAAGAGGTAAAACCATGACCAGATTCAACAGCAATTTGTTTTAACGCAGCAAAATCATTTGCTGTTATAGGACGTAATACTTGCATTAAGTGCACTCCAATGGCGCATGCTAAAGCATGCGCCAACTAGGATTAACCGTTTACAACGTCTGCAACCGCTTTTTCAAAGCGAGCTAAACCTTCTTTGATATCCTCTAATGGAATCACTAAAGATGGCGTAAAGCGCACAACGTTTGTACCAGCAACAAGGCTCATTAAACCGTGTTTAGTGCTTGCTACTAGGAAGTCACGTGCACGGCCTTCGAATTTGCTGTTAAGAACCGCACCTAATAATAGACCTTTACCACGTACTTCACTAAATACGTCGTATTTTTCGTTGATTGCTGCAAAGCCATCGCGTAAAAGTTGTTCACGCTCTTTAACACCAGCAAGTACTTCTTCGCTATTCACAGTATCAAAAGCCGCTTCTGCTACAGCACATGCAAGTGGGTTACCACCGTAAGTTGAACCATGTGTGCCTACTTTTAAATGCTCTGCAATGCTAGTTGTTGTGATCATAGCACCAATTGGGAAACCACCGCCTAACGCTTTTGCTGTAGTTAGGATGTCTGGCGTTACATCTAAACCTTGGTATGCGTATAAATCACCTGTACGGCCAACGCCTGTTTGTACTTCATCAAAAATAAGTAAAGCATTGTGTTTATCACATAATGCGCGAACACCTTTGATAAAATCGCTCGTTGGCGAAATGATGCCGCCTTCACCTTGTAGTGGCTCCATCATCACGGCACATGTGTTGTCGCTGATAAGCGCTTCAAACGCAGCTAAATCGTTATAGTCACAGTGATCTACAGCAGCAGGCTTAGGGCCGAAACCATCTGAGTAAGCAGCTTGACCACCTACGGTAACAGTGAAGAATGTACGACCGTGGAAACCTTTGTTAAACGCGATGATTTGGTTCTTTTGCTCGCCGTGTACATCTAATGCCCAACGACGCGCTAATTTTAATGCCGCTTCGTTAGCTTCTGCACCTGAGTTTGCAAAATACACTTTATCTGCAAATGTAGCGTCAGTTAACTTTTTAGCTAAGCGAAGTGCAGGCTCGTTAGTCATTACGTTTGATAAGTGCCAAATTTTTTCGCCTTGCTCTTTTAGGGCATTGACAAGCGCTGGGTGACAATGGCCTAAACAATTAACGGCAATACCACCTGCAAAATCGATAAATTCTTTACCGTTTTGATCCCACACACGTGAGCCTTCACCGCGAACAGGAATCACCTCTGATGGGTTGTAGTTTGGTACCATTACGTCGTTAAAAAGTTCTCTTGTTACTTGCATTTGTTGCACCTAAATCTGGCTTAGTATGAAAAAAGTTAAATTGCAAAAAATAGGTCAGTTAAGCCGTTCCTGCCTAATTAAGCACGATGAGATTATTTTTCTTATCTATTTTTCTTATTATCTGGGTTAGGGACTTAAATTTGCAGTGCTATTTTGTGAAAAATGACTAAAATAAAAAGCAAATTAACGAAAAGAGTAGTCAAAGTGATAACTTCACAAGATGAAAAACTATTAGCTATCTTAAGAACCAACGCGCGTGCGAGTATTTCTGACCTAGCGAGAGCGCTTAATTTATCGCGCTCAACTGTTCAAAGCAGAATGTTGAAATTAGAAGAAACAGGTGTGATCAAAGGCTACAGCGTAGACTATGGTGACGCCTATTTGAGCCAGATGGTATCGGCCCACGTTTCGATTAAAGTGAAACAAAAACTGACCACCAAAACGAACCTTGAACTAAAGCAGATTGATGCTATTTCACAGCTCTACGCAATTAGTGGTGAATTTGATTTGATTGCTGTTGTGCAAGCACAAAACCTTGAAAAGCTGAGCCACTTATTAGATGACATTGGTAATTTAGATGGCGTAGAGCGAACAACGTCGTCGGTGATTTTAGAAACGAAGTTTAAGCGTTAACCCTTAATCAGGTAAAACCGCTTCTTTTGTCTATAATAACTGTTACTCGTTAGTTATTTGGGCTTGTATTGATGCTTGCTTCATTATTGCTGTCACTCACTGTAGCTCAGCCTTTTCAGTTAGGTACAAACTTACCAATTAACGCACCACACAACGCAATTACGCATGTTGAATGTATTTTCAAGCAAATTAATGTGCCATTTCACTTCCAGAATTTACCTTGGTTAAGGGCTAAAAGGGAAGTGCAGCTAAATCGGCTCGATGGTTACTTTACCGCAAACCTGTTATCACAAATGCAAGAGTATGGTGAGCTTTCTGCCCCGATGTTTTTAGAAAACTGGTACTGGTTTACTCATGCAGATTCAGCTTCAATAGCTGAACACGAGCTTCGTTATGGCGTCGTAAGAGGGAGTCATCAGGCCGATTGGTATCAATTAACAAATCGGAAAATTGAAGTCGAAGTTAACACCACGCAAGAGCTTATAAAAGTATTTAAAAAGCAACGGGTAGATAGAATCTTGCTTGATTTAGAAGAGTTTGAGTTCAATACTGTGCAGTTACAGATAAAGCCAGATGAATACACGCAAACATTCTATCGTTATGTGCCTTTGGGTTTATTTGCAGCAAATAAAACACTCGAGGAGTTTCCTGACTTTTTAAATGCCTTTAACAGTCACATAAGTAGTTGCTCACAAAGCCCCTTTGTATTGTCAAAAATTGAAAAACTTACTTTAGTGCAAGGACTTTTAGAAAAAATACAGCAATTAGCGAATTCAGAACAGGTGCAGCAAGCAGTAATTAAAAGTAATCAGCAACCACTCGCGCAGCAAGATCTAGAACAGCTTGATCATCAGTGGGCGCAAGAAGTCCGTGACAATACATCTATACTGGCAGAGCGCTACTTAAAACTTGAAGGTTCACAATTCTTACAAGTATGGCAAAAGCAGATGCAAGGTGTGATTACAGAAATAATCGTCAGCGATAAACAAGGTAAAAATGTCATTATTAGTGAAGTCACAACTGACTATTGGCAGGGTGATGAAGCCAAATTTTTAAATATGTACCAGCAAGATGATGACTATTACATTGATACAGTGGAATTTGATGAATCGACTAAACACTTTCAGGTGCAGTTTAGCGTGCCCATATTCGATAAGGAGAATCAGCACATGGGAGTGCTGATTTTAGGTGTAGATGTCGAAAAAGCGCTCTCTAAATAATGCGCTGGCTTATTGATTGGTTTTTGGCGCTTTGCGAATGACTTTCTTTTCGACTTCATCGAGCTTTATCACATAGGCATTACCGCCAATGCCTTTAAACTCTTCGTCTGTAAAAACAATTGTGTTGTCATCGTAAAAAGTGATTGCTTCTTTTTGCGTAACAATGCCTAAGTCAATGCGCGATACATCACCGGAAAAAAACTTATCACCTTGATAATTTTCAAATAACCAAATGCTGGTTGAATCTAGTAGAACTAACTTGGTTCTATCAGGGCTCAGAGCCGCAGATGTGATCCAACAAAGTTTTTCCATTGTGGTGCAAGTTTGAAACGAATCTATTAATTGTGCATCAAAGTTAGCCGCATGATCGCCAACTTTATACACTTTTGTAATACCATCAAATGGCTCAGTGCGATTTTTAGTAAATAAGTAGAGGTGTCGGCCAAGGGCTACAAAGGCTTCTAAATCAAAATTACGTTGATCAGGTTGAATTGGGCTGCCATCCATTTCAGGATAAGTGAACTTGATTATTTCTGCTTCTGTGGTGTCACTTTTGATGTCGATAGGGTTCTCTATTTTATAAATGGTTAACCATTTTCTATCGTTTTTATTATTGCCAAAATCCCCTAAGAAGAAGTGACCAAATTTGTTTTGTGTCATGTCTTCCCAGTCAATATTTTTAGCATTGGTAACTAAAATTTCTTTCGCTATAGAGCCATCTTCATTAAGGCGATAGAGCTTAGGTAGGTCGCCACTGTCATTAATAGCCCAAAGTCGATTGAACTTATCAAATTCAATACCGGAGATTTCTCTAAGTTTTGGGTCCACAGTTAAGCGTTTTTTGCTGTAAAGGGTATAAATAGAAGAGCCTACCAGTATTCCAATAATGGTGACTGACAAGATAAAAACCGTTAGTAAGCTTTTTTTTAACATTAACAATGAAGTGGCTTTGGATAATGTGATTATTATAACTTACTTAAGCGGTTGCTGTATATTCCAAACCCCTGTTCCAGTGACAGACATAAAGTTGATATTATCTTGCAACACTTTATGGCCAACATTAACTGAAGACTCTGGATGGCTGACTAAATAGCCTTGGATACAATTTATACCCATTGATTTTACTAATTCAAATTGGGCTATCTCTTCAACTCCTTCGGCCACTACTTTCAGACCAAGTTTACTGCCAAGTTCGCTGATTGAATGCATGATTTCATTGTATTTAAGGTTGTCGTTTGCCTGTGAGACAAACAGTTTATCAAGTTTAATGACATCAATAGGTAAGTCTGCAAGAGTACTTAATGAGCTGAAGCCTGTGCCAAAATCATCAATCGCAATGGTTATACCTTCTCCCCTAAGTTTTTCTAATGATTGAATAATTTTATTGCTGGCCTTAATTAAGGTTGATTCGGTTATTTCCAGCATTAATGCTTTTGCAGGCAGCCCTGTTTTGGCAAGTTTCTCCATGACCCATTCATAAATATCGTAATGCTTTAATTGCACGCCAGATATATTCACGGAAATAGCGACTTTTTTCATTCCGGCATTGTACCAAGCCGACATCTGTCTACATGACTCAAGCATAATCCAATCACCGAGCTCTAGTATTAGGTTTGATTCTTCGGCAATGGGTATAAATTCATCAGGCGTAATTGAGCCTTCAACTGGGTGATCCCAGCGAACTAATGCTTCAAAATAATCAATGGCACAATCGTCGACGTGTACAATAGGTTGAAAAGACATGTGAAAATTACTGCTAGCAATGGCAAGACGCATTTCCTCTAGCAAATAATGGTAGCGTCTGATCTTTTTGCCCATTTCAGGAGAATAGACTTTAAAAATACCACGACCATCGGCCTTGTTGATCAAATGCAACTCTCTAACAAATTCACTTAACTTACTGATATTTAGGCAGACCAAGGGTGTTGATCTTATTTAGCGCCTTCACTTTGATCATCGCTTCAACCAGTTGGCGATTGTAATCACGCGCATTTAGCTTAGC
>NZ_JBECOT010000058.1:0-24097 GCF_040104395.1 Pseudoalteromonas sp. BZA4 | reverse complement strand
GCTGAAACCTTTGTACTGCCAGAGCGGAGAGAAAGACATTATCCAAGGTGTGTGAAAAAGAGACCTAGTCGATACCCAGAGCGGAAACCAAAAAAAATGCTTGCCAGTTCTTAACTGACAAGCATTAGAGCGAATTAGCTCTCCTTTTTTTCTAACTAGCTAGTTTTAGCTTTTTTCTGCCACGCGTTCAAATACGCGCTTAACGGCAATACCGTAGGTATCACTAGCTTCTTCAGCACAGGTCACAACCGACTCAAGATCATTAAGATGACCATTTGCTAAGCCATAAACCCAACCATGAATTGTTAACTCTTGGCCTTTCGCCCAAGCATCTTGCACAATGTTAGTACGGCACACGTTACGTACTTGTTCGATAACGTTTAGTTCAATTAGGCTATTTAAACGCTCTTGCTCAGGTAATGCATTGAGTTGTTCGATGTGTTTTTCTTTTACATCACCTACGTGGCGTAGCCAGTTATCAATTAAGCCAAAACGTGCTTCGTTTAATACTGCTTGAACACCACCACAGCCGTAGTGACCAACAACCATGATGTGCTTCACTTTCAGTACTTCAACAGCGTATTGCATTACCGAAAGACAGTTATGGTCGGTATGCACAACAACATTTGCCACGTTACGGTGAACAAATAGCTCACCCGGTAATAAGTCTACGATTTCGTTTGCAGGTACACGCGAGTCAGAACAACCGATCCACAGGTACTCTGGATTTTGCTGCATTGATAGAATTTTGAAAAACTCAGGATCATTTTCACTCGTACGCGCTGCCCAACGTCTATTATTTTCGAATAAATTTTTTAACTTTCTCATTGCGCCTCTTTACGGTATTTAATAATTAGCTTGGATCAAGATATTCCTTGGTGTCAGCTGCTTTTCGCAAAACGTACTAACTGTTACTTGATACCCTTGTTGTTGCAAATATAAAGCACGATCGAGCACGAGCCAAACTTCAATTGCCCTTCTGAACACATGTCGGACGAGTTCAACTCGCTCAGTAACCCTTTTGCGCTTTTTACCTATTTCTAAAAATTTATTGTAATCAATGCCTTCTGGTAAAGGTAATGATTTTTTCCCAGCTGCCCACAAACAAAATGAGCTAAACGAATCAGAGAAGATCGCTTTGTTCACTGATGGCACACTCACATAGTGCATTTCACCGGTTATTGATTTACGTAACGCATCAAATCCAAGACGCCATTCAACCTCTGTTTTTCTTACCTTATCAACTCGGCTCGGTGCTGTTACCGTTTCTTGCAGCGCCAGTTTTAAATCGCGATGGGTAAGCGCAAGTTGGCTTTGCTTGGCAGTCTCGCTCATTGCTTGATAGGCGTTATCTGTGAATAAATGATAACAGCATGGTGAAAAACTGATTTGTTGGGTTTTCGCTTTGCTTGCTTGCTGCATAAATGTTTGATGCAAACGACCACAAGCATGCAAAGCAACTGCATGCTGCTGGCTTTCAAAAAAGTCATCTGTGTCATTGGTTAATACATCAGCTTGTGAAAACTGCATCGCCAATTGCTGTTGCTTAGCACTGTGTTGACCTTGGTCGCACAAGTGTTGTTGTAGCTCAATGCTATGTACACGTGGCGCACCATTGAATGCCAACATGCGACCTAAATGCCCTTTACCTGCGCACCACTCTAGAACGGGCTGGTTTAATGGCTGCTGACTGATCGCCGCAACAAAGTCTTGTAGTTGCTCAAACTTACGGCCTTTAATGCCATTACTTATCCAAAACGGAAATTCATTACGGGCAGCACTTATCGCTGGCAACTCACACAATTCAGCCAGCTTTTCGATGTGTTCGATTTCATCAGTAAAATAACGATATAAAGCCTGCTGATCGGCATCAAGTTCACTCACTTGTTGGTCATCAAGCGCCCATAATAAGTTGGCTAATTCAGGCCAAGGAAGATCATCAAAATCAAATGCGGTACATTGCCAGTATTGGCGTGTTGAAAATAGCAGTGCATCTAAGGCAGCAAAGTGCTCGGCAAGTGTCATAACTACTTAGCGACAAGAAATAAAAAGCAGTATAACAGATTTATCTTATTTAACGTCGGTTACTACTGATCAAACGAATGTACAATGGCACACATGCAATACTTAGAATGATGGCTAGGATCAGCATCCAAGATAGCTCAAATCCTTCTGTTTGTTGTTGATCATACATAAAGCCATCAAAAGCCTGATCAAACTCATCCTGATCTAAGCCATATAAATCTGCAATCAAACGCCACTTTGCCATCGACATATTGCCAAGATCAATGCCCGGTGGTTGGATATAGCTTGCTAACACATGCGCTTCATAGGCCAGCTCTTGTACGCTTTTATGGGTGGCATAGTGCTGCTTGGTTACATCGATGCTTTCTTCTAAATGTAATAAGGCATACCGCCACCCTTTTAAGCTGGCACGATAAAAGCGCTCAACAACCTCTGGCTTTTTCGCTAAAAACTGCTCAGAGGTATATAAAATATCGCCATACACATTCAAACCAAACTTTTGCGGGCAAATGAGTCGGTGACCGACTCCTTGTAATGTCATCGTGTAAGGCTCATTGGTGACATAAACTTGCACCGCATCTAAATCACCGGCAAGCCACTCTTTAATACCGCCTTCATGGCTAGCTGCCATCAAGCTTTCTAGGCTCAATCCAGCACGCTGTAACATTACCAGCAATTCAGCATTTTCAATTGAGCCGATTTTACTTAGCTTTTTACCAGCAAAGTCTCTTGGCTGAAAAATATCTGAGTTATTTTTTACCATCCAGCAGTAAGGTGAAAACTGCAGTATGGCTCCAAGGGCAACAACCGGTGCGCCTTGCTGACGCTTTTGTAATATGCCTGAGTGGGTAATGGCGAAGTCGGCTGTACCGCTTAATACTTTAGGGAAGGTATCTGGGTGGTTTGGATCAGCAGGAATAATAGAGACATCAAGGCCAGCTTCCTTATAAAAGCCTTTTTCAGCAGCCATATAATAGCCTGCAAATTGGAACTGGTGAGTCCATTTTAACTGTAAGCTAACTTTATCAGCACACTGTGCGCTCATAGAAAGTATTAAACAGATTAACCCTAATAGGCTTTTTATACCTTGCACGCATCATCCTTGCTTGAAACCGTGCATTAACTATAGGAAAAATAGAGAAAAAAACAAGGCTGCTAATTAGCAGCCTTATTCAGGTTTTATAACTAATTAGCCACTTTCACTGCGCTCAACTCCTGACCTTGGCTGGTTAGGAACTGGGTGAAACATGGATTGCTTGTTTCATCTTGAACGTTGTATCCCAAACGGTTCAAATGCTCATTGAATACTTCATAATCACTCGGTTCAATAGCAAAGGCCGCCAGCACATTACCAATCGCTCCACCATGGTTACGGTAATGGAATAAAGTAATATTCCAATTACTACCAAGAGTATCTAAGAATCGCGCCAGTGCACCTGGGTATTCAGGAAACTCAAAGCGTAATAAACGCTCATGAAGTTGAGCTGGCGCTTTACCACCCACCATATAACGAATATGCAATTTAGCCAGTTCGTTATCTGATAGATCGCAAAACGTGTAGTCGTTTTCTGTCAGTGCTGCTTTTAATTCATCAAGCTCTTGCTGCCCTTGCCTTAATGCAATACCAACAAAAATTTGCGCTTCGCCGGGACCTGCATAACGGTAATTAAACTCGGTGATAGCCCTGCCACCTAATGAGTTACAAAACTGCTTAAAGCTACCCTTTTCTTCTTTTATGGTCACGGCAAGCAGTGCTTCGTTCTTTTCACCGAGAGCCGTTCGCTCTGCAACATAACGTAAGCGGTCAAAGTTTAAGTTTGCACCCGATAAAATCGCAGCTACGTTTAAGCCTTTAACACCATTTTGTTGGCACCACTTTTTAAGGCCCGCTGTTGATAGCGCCCCTGAAGGCTCCGCTATAGCACGAGTTGAAACAAAGATATCTTGCATTGCGGCGCAGATTTCGTCGCCCGTTACAGTGACCACTTCATCACAAAACTTTTGCGCTAAACGAAATGTTTCTGTGCCGATAACTTTTACGGCTACACCATCTGCAAAGCTACCAACACGGTCAAGCTCAACGGGCTTGCCTGCTTCAAGCGCAGCTTTTAGGCAAGCACTCTCATCAGCTTCAACACCAATGACTTTGATATCAGGACGTAACGACTTAATGTACACCGCCATGCCTGCTAGCAAGCCACCACCGCCAACAGGAATAAAAACAGCATCAAGGTCATTCAATTGCTGCATTAATTCACGGGCAACGGTACCTTGGCCAACAATCACATCAGGATCATCAAACGGTGGCACAAACACCCCGTTACGCTGCTCTGTCAGCTCTAAAGCATGGGCTTTTGCCGCATCAAAATGATGGCCGTGTAATACCACTTCACCACCGAGTGAACGTACTGCATTCACTTTAATTTCTGGTGTTGTTACTGGCATCACAATCGTAGCTTTATGGCCTAAAAATGAAGCACTGAGTGCAACGCCTTGTGCATGGTTACCCGCTGAGGCTGTGATTACATCAGAACCTTTTGGCAACTTGCTTAGTTTATGAAAAGCACCACGAAGCTTAAATGAATAAACCGGTTGTTGGTCTTCACGCTTTAACCACACATGGTTGCCTAGCCGTGCACTAAGATCAGCCATTTCGCTGACCTCAGTGACTTTTGCAAGGGGCTCCATGTTCGCTTGGATGATAGCGCGAAAATAATCGAGCTCTTGAGAAACCATAATTAACTAAGCTCCTCAAGTTTTGCTAAATCGCGAACAGCTCCTTTGTCTGCACTGGTTGCAAGTAACGCATAAGCTTTAAGTGCAGATGAAACATAACGGTCACGATCAAGTGGTTTATAAGCATCTTTACCGCGTGCAAGTTGCTTTTGTTTACGCGCTTCAAGCTCTTCATCAGACAGCGCTAAAGTGATTTCACGGGTTGCGATATCAATGATTATTTTATCGCCATTTTCAACATAAGCGATTGCACCACCACTTGCTGCTTCTGGTGAAACATGACCAATTGATAAACCCGATGTACCACCCGAAAAACGACCATCGGTGATAAGCGCACATTTTTCACCTAAGCCCACTGATTTTAAGTAACTCGTTGGATACAGCATTTCTTGCATGCCTGGGCCACCTTTTGGTCCTTCGTAGCGAATTACCACAACATCACCGGCTTTTACTTCACCGTTAAGAATGCCTTCAACCGAATCATCTTGTGATTCGTATACAACCGCAGGGCCTTCAAAGTGCAGCATTTCTTCAACTACACCAGCACTTTTAACAATACAGCCATCAAGAGCTAAGTTACCTGAAAGTACAGCTAAGCCACCATCTTGACGAAAGGCATTTTCAACACTGCGAATACAGCCGTTTTCACGGTCATTATCAAGTTCTGGCCAGCGGCACTCTTGGCTCATTGCTTTTGTCGTACGGATACCAGCAGGGCCTGCTTTATAGAATTTTTGCGCCACTTCATTATTCGGATCGGTGGCATCCCATTTAGTCACCATTTCGGCCATAGTGTGACCTGCTACGTGATCAACAGTTAAATCGACAAGGCCAGCCTTACCTAGTTCACGAATAATTGCCATCATGCCACCAGCACGGTGCACATCTTCAATATGATATTTATTGGTTGCAGGCGCCACCTTACAAAGGAAAGGAGTTTTACGAGAAAGCTCATCGATGTGCGACATATCAAAATCAACACCCGCTTCTTGCGCTGCAGCTAATAAGTGTAAAACCGTATTTGATGAACCACCCATAGCAATATCAACTACCATTGCATTCATAAAGGCAGTGCGATTAGCAATAGCACGTGGTAATACTGCTGCATTATCTTTTTGATAATACTCACGGCATAAATCAACAATGCGCGCACCCGCTTCAACGTAAAGCTGTTTACGGTCTTTATGCGTAGCTAGTGTGGTACCGTTACCCGGCAGTGCTAAACCAATCGCTTCTAATAAGCAGTTCATTGAGTTGGCAGTAAACATGCCCGAACATGAACCACAAGTAGGACACGCTGAGCGCTCTACTTTTTCAGAGTCTTCATCGCTTACTGTGGTATCAGCGCCTTTTACCATGGCATCAACTAAATCAAGTTTAATGTCGATATCAGCTAGGCGTGTTTTACCCGCTTCCATTGGACCACCTGATACGAAAATAACCGGAATATTTAAACGCAGTGCTGCTAGCATCATCCCCGGGGTGATTTTGTCGCAGTTAGAAATACAGATCATGGCATCAGCACAGTGTGCATTAACCATGTATTCCACAGAGTCAGCAATTAAGTCACGCGATGGTAGTGAATAAAGCATGCCGCCGTGACCCATTGCGATACCATCGTCGATCGCAATAGTATTAAATTCTTTTGGTACACCACCGGCTTCGGTGATGGTTTCAGCCATTAGCTCACTAAGTTGGTTAAGGTGAACATGACCCGGTACAAACTGAGTATATGAGTTAACAACAGCGATAATTGGCTTACCGAAGTCTTTATCTGTCATCCCTGTTGCACGCCATAAAGCACGCGCCCCTGCACGTTTGCGACCTTCTGTTGTTGTTGCACTTCTTAATTTAGCCATAATTACCTCAGTTGTTGCAGTGGCATGCCACTGACTTCCTCATTCCTAATTTATTTCTCACTAAAGCATCAATCTGATTGCTCTAGTTACCTGTTGATTTTTACTAGATTGCTTGTTGTTGAAATTGGTTTTCAACATTGACGTGTTTCACATCAACCAATTTATTCAATTGTGATGTTAGTAGATAAATTGGCTTATCGCTGTCTACCGTCATAGTGACGTGAAACGCTTCATCTGCCATTTCTAAATTCATGGTTGTTAGGTCAAAGCCGCGATGACGTGCAACGCGTAAAAAGCGCTCTACAGCGACACTTTGATTCTTTAGCGCAATCGTTAGGGTGTGTTTCATTTTACTGTCTCCGTCATCATTTCATCATTGGCAGCACCCGGTGGTACAAGCGGCCATACATTTTCTTTATCATCTATGCAGGCATGCAGAATGTATGGACCTTCACTATTTACTAACGCATCAACTGCAGCATCGACTTCATCTGCTTTAGTGATGGTTTGACCTGGAATGCCAAACACCGCTGCTAACTGCACAAAATCAGGATTATCTGAAAGGTTTGTTTCAGAATAACGACCTTCAAAAAATAGCTGCTGCCATTGACGTACCATGCCTAAGCGCTGGTTATCTAGGATTAGAATTTTAACTGGCAGATTGTTACGGCGAATTGTTGCCAGTTCTTGAATGTTCATCATAATTGAGCCATCACCCGACACCGTGATCACAAAGTCATTTGGGCGCGCAACTTGGGCGCCGATAGCGGCCGGTAAACCAAAGCCCATGGTACCCGCACCACCACTACTTAAATGATTACTTGGGTGGCTAAACTTCATGTGCTGTGCCACCCACATTTGGTGCTGACCCACATCACAGCACACAACACCCGTTGATGGCATTTTTTGGCTTAGCTGGTTTAATAAATAAGGGGCAAATACTTTCTCGCCTGGATAGTCATAACGCCATGCATGTTCTTTCATCATGCTTTCGATGTGCGTTAACCACTCATCAGGCGTTACAAAACAATCAAGTTGCGGTAATGAGGTTTTTAAATCTGCGACTAGTGATGCTTTTGCAGGCTTACGCTTACCAACCTCTGCCGCGTCGATATCAAGGTGTATCACTTTTGCTTTTGCGGCAAACTTGCTTAAATTGCCAGTAACACGGTCGTCAAAACGAGCACCGATACAAACCAAAACATCACACTCTTGCACTGCTAGGTTAGCCGCTTTACCACCATGCATACCTAGCATGCCAAGGTCATATTCATAATCAGGTAATACACTGCCTAGCGCTTTTAGAGTTGATACCGCAGGCATGTGAGTTTTTTCTAAAAACTGCATAAGCTCGTTTTGTGCATCCGCAGCCTGTACGCCACCACCGATATACGCCACAGGGCGCTGCGCTTCACTTAAGATTTGGTTAGCTATCGCAACTTGGTTTGCGTCTAATTTAGGTAAATGATCTTCGGCGGCTAACCAAGGGTGGAATGGTACTTGCGCCATTTGGATGTCTTTTGGGATATCAACTAATACAGGACCTGGGCGGCCGCTTTGCGCTATGTGGATGGCTTCTTGTAGTATTTCGGCTAAATCTTCAGCCCTTTCAACCATGTAACTATGTTTAGTACATGATAACGACATACCTAACACGTCCACTTCCTGAAAGGCGTCGGAGCCTATTGCTGCGGTAGGTACTTGCCCTGTGATTGCAAGTAACGGCACTGAATCCATCATCGCATCAGCAAGGGCTGTTATTAAGTTAGTCGCACCAGGGCCTGATGTTGCAAAGCACACACCTAACTTGCCTGTGCTGCGGGCAAAACCTACAGCTGCAAAACCCGCTCCTTGTTCATGACGCGTCAAATAATGTTTGACTGGCGCACCGTACAAAGCGTCGTAAATAGGCATGATGGCACCACCTGGGTATCCAAAAATATCCTTAACGCCATGTTTGGCTAATAAATCGATTGTTAACTCTGCGCCTGTCATCGTAAATCCTCATTCCTCAGTGACATTGTGTATTTGCTGCGACTCAAACCTTAAAACGAAAAAGCCCCCCGGACTGTTAAGTGCGGGGGGCTTTTTAAATGCTTCACTTTTCTCTAAGCACTAACTAGCCCCCGCGGTAATAATAATCACCACGACGTTAATTAGAATTAGAGAAAGTTTGTTTGTAAGCATTTATCTGTAACCAAATTCTGTTCATTTGTAGCGGAAATCTAGCCATCCCGCTGTCTTTTTCTATTAGTACCGCGCTGGGGCCTGTAAGTCAACATAAAAATCAATTCAAAAAACAGGCTAAAAAGCAAAATTAAAGAAATAAATATTCAACAATTTCACATATGAAGATTTATATTTCACTATTTATTAAAAATTGAAATTTCATACCTCGTTATTTGCCATTATATGATTGATTAATTTTTAGCAATTAGATGTGATTTTTCTGCATAAAGCCGATTTAATTTAACGCCTCAAAGAAAAATTAGTTTAGTATTGAAAAAACCACGTTATGAAAAGGAAAGTTATGAAATTCGTCCAGCGTATAAATGCCCTGTTTTTTATGGTGCTACTGCTTGGTTTTAGCCAATATACACTTGCAGAGCCGGGGTTATGGAAAGTAGAAAAAAACGGCGTTGCTTCTTATTTATTCGGTACCGTGCATGTTGGCGATAACAGCATGAAAGGCTTGCCAAGTAAGGTAACAAAAGCACTCGATGACTCAGATAAAGTCATTGTTGAGGTGGATATCAGCGCCATTTCACCAATGGAAATGCAGCGTCGCTCATTACCATTTATGATGCTGAAAAATGGCAAAACCTTACAATCAGAATTATCACCAGAAAACTATGCAAAACTGCAAAAGTACTTTGCTGATAAATCAATTGATATTGCAATGTTTAAGAATTTAGCACCATGGGCGGTGATGGTCACCATGATGCAGATGGAGTTCCAAAACGTTGGTTTTTCAGATCAATACGGCATCGACAAGCAAGTACTTGCTTACGCTCAAGAACATAAAATATCTATTGGTGAGCTAGAAACTCTTGAACGCCAAATGGAAATGTTTGAGCACTTAGCAATTATGAATGACAAGATGATCGAAGAAACATTCGAGCAACTTGCAGACGTAGATACCTACTTTTTTGGTCTTATCAAGGCTTGGAAATCGGGTGATATGAAAACACTTACGCAGTTTTACAATGAAAGCTTTGATGACTCTCAATATGGTCAACTAAGCGAGCAAGTGATGTTGATAGACCGTAACAACGATTGGGTTAATCAACTATCGACTCGCATCGGTAAAGAAAAGCTGTTCATTGCAGTGGGCGCTTTGCACTTACCAGAGCAACACGGCTTATTGAAGCAATTAACAGATAAAGGTTTTACCATTACCCGTATCTAAATGATTTCAATTATTAAAAAAGCGCCTTATGGCGCTTTTTTTGTGAAATCTGCCATCTCTAAATAATTGTTGATACCGGCTATTTTGTCACTCGCGTGGTGATTAACATACACCACGGTGCTGGTGCCTGCAGCACAGATTTTTTCTATTAGTAATAACACGCGTTGCCTATTCGCTTCATCTAGGCCTAAGCAAGGTTCATCAAGGATCAATAAATTAGGGTGTTTAACCATAGCCCGAGCAATCAACAATAAACGCTGATCACCAAAAGACAGCTGGCTAAATGAACTGCTTTGCTTGTCACTTAATCCTAATAACGCTAACCATTTTTTGGCTATGGCAAGTTGCTTATCGGTGGCTTTTTGGTAAAGACCAATGCTGTCATAAAAGCCCGAAACAACCGTATTGAGCGCAGTGATACTCACCCGATAATCCATATGTAGCGCGTTAGAAATATAACCAATGTGTTGTTTAATTTGCCAAATACTCTCACCGCTTCCGCGCTGGTAGCCAAACACCTTGATATCATTGTTGTAACACTGCGGGTTATCACCAGTGATAAGGTTCAGCAAACAGGTTTTACCTGAGCCATTTTTACCTGTTAACTGCCAATGTTCGCCTTGGTTAATTTGCCAGTTTAGTTTTTCAAAGATAGCCTCGCCGCCATAACTCACTGCTGCGTTATTGAGCCTAACCAGCATAGAATCTGTGAGCGGAGGCGCTTGATGGTCAATATCAGCATCAGGTATTTGTAGCTGAGTATGCGTGAGATGCAATAGCTTGAGTAAATCATCGCGCTGCTCAGGTGAAGGCTTCGCTAATTGCTCTGTGACATGACCCTCTTTAACGTAGGCGTAATGATCAACAAAGTCAGGGATCTCAGTTAAGCGATTGAGCACAAAAATAAGGGTCGTTGTTTTGCTAAGCTCTGCGAGTAGCTGATTAAGCCCAGCCATTGCCATGACATCTAAGCCATCAAAAGGCTCATCAAGCACAAGTAAATCTGGTCGACCTATTATGGCTTGGATCAGCATCAGTTTGCGGGTTTCACCGGTCGATAAATCGCGAAATGCCTTGCTAAGTTTGTCACTAAAATCAAATAGGCTTATTAACTGCTGTAGCAAATCACTATCAAGCTGTTGCTCGTCTCGACCTGCAATAATTAACTCATAAACCTTACTCGACGGCGTAACGCCATCAATAATATCATCTTGATCTTTAGTTAGCTCAGCCGCAAGGAGCTGCTTTTGGCTGTCTGGCGAAACCAATGCTATACGCTCAAAGCTATTCTCATACTGGCCTTTTTCTATTTTCGCAAAACCGGCAATGGCAGCTGCCACGGCCGATTTACCTGCCCCATTCGCACCAAGTAAAACCCATTGCTGCAATGACGAGACATTGATATTGAGATCATCTAAATAATAAACGTCATTGCCCAGCCCCTTTAGGCTAGCTTTAACATTAACCAACTGCACTTGTTGCACTTTGAATCCTCATTCTAAGTTACCGTTAGCTTGACGTTACCGTATTCGATAAAAAATTAAAAATCGTTTAAACCTTTTTTGAACACAGCTGCGACTAAGGTATAAAAGGTCATCAACAGGAAACAGACAATGAAAAAATTACTTTGTGTAGCAGCTATAGGCTTAGCACTAACAACAACATACGCAATGGCAAAAGACTCACGTGAACTAAATCACAACTTTGCTGTGAGTGGCGCAAGCCAGCTTGATATTGATTTTCCGGTGGGCAGCTTAGAAGTCGAAAGCTATGACGGTAGCGAAGTCGTCGTTACAGTTCGCATTGAACCAAAAAGTGACAATAGCTGGTTCAGCTCTGATGTCGATTTATCAGATATTGAATTAAGCCACTCGCAAAGTGCCAGCTCACTTAGCTTAAAGCTAGATAATGACGACATTCAACAAAACTGGCATGTAAAAATTCCTAAATCGATGGCAATTGATGTTGAACTTGGTGTTGGCGATATTGAAATTAACGACGCAAGTAATTCAGTTGAGATTGAGCTTGGTGTGGGCGCGGTAAGAATTGATAGCGCGCTTGATGACTACAAACGTATCGAGCTTGATACAGGTGTGGGCGACACTAAAATACGTGGCTTAAAAAATGACGGGAACACCAGCCGTAAAGTGGTTAGCTCGCATTCAAGCTATCGTGGCAATGGCCAATACGATATTGAAGTCGAAGTGGGTGTTGGCGACATTAAAGTAACAAACTAATTTAACGCTTTGGTTATCCCTGTGAGCTCTCAGTAAATAAAATGCTGAGAGCTTTTTGCACTGAATCCAGCGTGATCGGTTTGTAAACGTGCAAGTTTGCTCCAAGTTCGTATACTCGTTGTAAATCATCATTCGATGTATTGGCTGTCACCACCAAAATTGGCACCTGCTGCCCCTGCTCATTACGAATAATATCAATCGCTTTAAAGCCATCCATAACTGGCATATTTAAATCCATAAAAATTAAATCGTAATGCTTATCTGAGGCTTTATCTGTGGCAATTAAACCATTTTCCGCCACATCAAAGCTGTAATTTAAATGGCTAACCATGCGCCCTAAAATGGTGGCGTTGAGTGGGTTATCTTCAACAATTAAACAATGTAAAGCTTTCGGCAGCGGCGCTGGCATTGCTGATTTAGGCGTGCTTTCTAGTTCTAAATTAATTAACACTTTCACACCTTGTGGCTCAGCATTAAGAAATTGGATTTTTCCTTTTAATGCTTTCACAATGTGCATAACTCTAAGCAATCCCGTTTTTAAGCCTTGAAAGTGTTGCTCTGAGTCATTTTCGTAGCTAAGTAAATCTGTCGGCGGCTTTTCAAAGCCTTTACCGTTATCTTGTATTTCCATTACAAAGTGCTGCTCACCTTGGCATGCAGCGGTTACGGCAATACGGCCTTGGCTTGGAGTAAATTTAACGGCATTGTTAATGATTTCAGCAACGATTTGCGTCAACCTTGCATGGTCAGTGCTCACCTCTTTATCGAGTGAGTCAGCTAAGTTCACGCTCAAGGTAATACCTTTATCGTTACAGGCATATTCATAGGGTGAGATAGCTTGCTTTAATGTTGATAACAAATTGCTGCTAGTAAAACTTAACTGCCATTCACCCGAGGTTAGCTGCTGTAAATCCATTAATTCGTCTAGCATGGCCACCAGCCTATTAACGCAATAAAGCGCCTGCTGTTTAGTCAGCTGCTGACTGTCGCTGATATCAAGCGCTTCGATGGATGCGGTTAAACCTTGCAATGGTGTTCTAAATTCATGACTAGTACGGGCAATAAAGCGCTCTTTATTTTTATTAACACGCTCAGCGAACTCTTTTTGTTCTTTGTACTTAGCAATATTTTTAGTGACCAGTTTCTCCATAGGTTTAAAAATGAAAAATAGCTCAAATGCTAATAACGTCATGGCGAGCAACCAAAACAATAACTCTAGCACCGCCAAAAACGTGACTTTCTGAACTGATTTTTGCTCGAGTAACTTAACCGCTTGGTCTAGCTTTGTGAGCAGTGCTTCAAGCTGATTGCTAACAAATGTTGAGCGGTCCACATAGGCAAAATCATCGGTATTGTTTAATAGCTGCTGTGCTTTACTCACATAGCGCTTTACATGTTCATCTAACGCGGTCGGCGGCGAGAAATAATGGGCCTCAAGCGCCTCATTTAAATGAATATAGTGACCTTGCTCATCTTGCTGAATTAAAAATTGATGCCCTGCAATAAATTGCTCAACCGCTTGTTGCAATAGCCTTCGGTGTTGCTGTTGAAAATGATCGGATTCATGATAAATGAGTGCATTGCCATACAAGGCAATTTTTTGTGACAGCATACGTTGTTTACCGGCAATATTGATGACCTTGGCATCACCCTTTTGGATATACAAAAGGCTCTGTATCAAGATAGCTGATACAGAGATCAATATGGCAATCGCCAATAACCCCCAGCGATATCGTTTTCGGATATCTGTGACTAGCTGCAACATGCTTTACTCATTATTTTTTAAAATAATTGTAGTTCATAGAATACAAGAAAGCCCACTTGAAGTGGGCTTTAAACATGATAGTTAACAGAAATTTATCGATTTTCGAGTCGGTTATAGTCAAATAACCCAAATTCAACGCCGCGATACTCTTTCGCTACACGGTGTAAAATATCGCTGTATTGCCAAAACTGTGGATGTGTTCGGCGAATAGCAAACTCACTTTTCAGATCTCTGTAAGCTACTTCATCTGTTGCTTTAGCAAGCCCAGCTACAAAAGCTGCAACCTGCTGATCATTGTGCAAGTACCAAATGGCTTCTGGGTAATCACCTATAAACCCAGGCACAATCGTTACTGTATCTTCGTCATAAGCTCGTTGCCCTTCTTCATTCAATAAGCTCGAAATATTGTAATGAGCATTATGGTGGATCAGGGTATAGGCCTTGTGCTTATCATCGCCATCTTTGACTAACACAAACGAAATTTGCGGTAGCAAATTCACAGCTTTAACCGGAAGGTTGTTAATTTTAGCAAGCGGCTCAGGTACTTTCGTATAGTCGTAACGAGGGCTCAATATTGGCTTCAGTTTCGCTTTTAGCATATTGAACAACTCAGACTGCGGATCCATTGTTTTATATTCAATACCCGTAGGTTGACTAAATGACAATTCATCCTCAAAGAAGCTCGTTAAGCTAGGTGGCGATTTACGATACCACTGGGCTTTAATTTCTTTGCGCTTAGCTTCTGGTAATAATGCAAGGTAGTTTGCTTCACCTTCTAAGCGTAAAAAGTCCATGTACAAACGAGTTAATAACTGATGACCAATGTTGCCATAAACATCAAAACCCGCCACCAGCAAGTAATGAATACGTTCAAATAGTGCGTAGTCGAGTATCCAGGCGGTTTTTGGTTGCTGGCCTATCCAGCCTTTTACAACTGTTGCGCTATCAAAGTGGCGGAACACTGTAAGTGCTGCATTTTGGTTATGGCCATCACCCTGCCAAAGTAAATCGGTTGTTAGGTGCTGACCGTTCTCAAACATCTTATTAGCCAGTGCAACTTTGGCTGACAAATATTTGTTTTGGCGTTTTGAATACTTCACCCAACTAGAAATCGGCAAGGCATTGCTTTCTTCTTCAGCTGGTAATGCTAAGGCATCTTCATGTTGTAACAACAATTCACCCACTTTAGGTGTCGCCGCCATTTCAGGTTTAGCAAATCCTACCCAGAACTGGTCGTTTATCACGTTTAACGCGATTTGACCTCTACAAACAGGCCCTTTAATAAAGCCCATAATAATAAGCTCAGCTTCATCAAGCATAAACTGATAACGTGAGTTGACTGGGATTGCAGCAAAGGCTTTAAATGGGTTTGAAGCCACTTCTGGTTTATAGCTTGGCAGTTTATTTACTTGATAATCAGCTTCAATAAATTGCGAATGGATGCGTGCAAGCTTTTCGTCATTTAATGCTAAAGGTAAATGTGTTTTCGCTAAAATAGTCGAGCGATCATGCATTAAACGGTAGTAAACACGCTCAACTTTAGGGTCTTCATAAGGGCGACGGGTGCTAATGTGTTTGATCTCTTCACCCGGTGGCGTTGAAGAGCGAACCAGCTTAAAGTAGCTGTGTTTATCGCCATGCTCAGGGAAGTAAATATGCGCTAAATACCAGTGCTCATAAATATAGCGAGCAGCCAACTGATGCTTTAAACCATCTTGATTTAAAAATGCTTCCCAACGTTCGACTTGTTTGAGTACACCCTTTTCAGGAGGCTCGATATGAGCTAAATAACCGCCCTTCTTAAGCCACTTAGCAAGATGCTGAAACTCTTCACTCGAGATACCCGGTAAACCATAAGGCATACCACTATGCGGACTATCTTTAGCAAATGAGTCAAACTCATTCATTGTGGTACATGTTTGCTCACGGTCGAGTGAAAAATCAAACTCATCGCCTAAAATTGCTTGCTTAGGCAGTGGGCTGCTTTGCTTAAGTACTAAGGCATTATAAAGCACACTACCGGCAAGGTTCGCTTCTTCGGTTTGAGCTCGCTCATTAAGTACTGGGGTAAAGCCTTTTTCACGCCACTGGGCGGTACTTGTCGCATCAAACAGCAAGCGGCTTGGCTCTTGCGCTAGTAAACGTGTGCCGTCATAAACTCGCTCTTTACTTAAGCCGCGGTCGATACCTTCCACAGAAGATAACTTAAGCTGACACGGTGCATCATAGCAGCCATGACAAACCACACAACGAGTGTCGAGTACAGGCTTTACATCACTTAAAAACTCAGCACCTTCAAGTGTTGATGCTGCAACCACGCGCTGTTGTGGTTGTTCTTTACCAAACAGTTCATCGTAATGAGCGGCACCTAAATATGCACAGCCACTTAATAGAATAAGGCCAAATACGGTGGTGAGGAGTTTTCTCATCCTTCCTCCTCGATATCTTCAACGTCATCACCTAAATCGAAGGTTGGCATCATATCGACTTGCGGCGACACAAAGGTTTGGTCGTTGTCGCAGCTAAGCATCGCGCTTAATAGTGGCCCACGAACGAGTGTCAGCTGCGCATCATGCTCACCATCAATCAATGCTTGATAGTCATCATTTAACGCTTCAAGACGGTATTCATTAATGGCAATTGCGACACTGCTATCAACAGCTGGGTTTTGGCAAAGCTGCGCGAGTAACTCTTCGCTTAGCGTTACATGTAATAGTAAATCTGGAGATTCGATATCGCGGCTGTGAAGGTTTTCATCGAAATAAAAAAGAGGAAGGGTTAAATCGCTATTTTGCTCTAATTCCATGTGCTGCTCTCTACATCAAAATGACTTTTAATTGTACGAGTATAGCAAACTATAAGTTCAATAATTAGCGAAACTTATCAGCCGTTAGCAGCTTTTTAGCTGCTAACTAATCGAATTATAAAAACAGTGAACAATGCATTACCAAGGTAGCGTTTCGCCGTTTGAATGCCAAAACCCACCTGTGTTGCTAAGGTTTAATTCGTCAATCCGCTTGATGAGCCGCTCTGCGGCAGTTTCAGGGCTAATGTCGCCAGCAAAATTAACCATTTGCGTTTGTACAAAGCCCGGATGAAATAACCCTACGGGAATTTTTTTATCTTTTAGCTCATGGGCTAAACTAACACTGGCAGCATTAAGTGCCGCTTTTGACATACGATAACCAATATAACCGCCCGAGCCATTATCAGCAATTGAGCCCATGCGCGACGTGATCATCGCCACTTTGGCATCAATACCTAAGCTTTGCTGTAATGCATGAGTAATACGAATAGGTGCAATACTATTCACGCTGATTTGTTTTTCGATGGCAGCAAAGTCCATATCAGCTAATGTTTCATTATGAAAAATACCGGCGTTGTTAACCAAAATATCAATCTTGTCGCCGTGTAAGTAATTGGCAAGTGTTGCAACATCATCGGCGTTAGATACATCAATGTCGCTAATAATTTTCACATCGAGTGCTTGAAGCTCCTCACTTGGCGTGCGAACCACTGCAGTAACACGGTAACCTTTGGCTGAATACTGTTTACAAAAATTAAGACCAATACCTTTATTGGCCCCCGTAACCACCACATGCTTAGTCATCAATCTGCTCCTTAGTAGGCTTTTTTATACCCAAACCACCTCAAGGTGCGAGTTTGTGCATTTTGAGGAGGCTTAGATATATATACCTTGGGACAGATTGGCAAAAACCAAGGGCTTAAGTTAATTCATCAATGGTTGATTTAAGAATAGAAAATACGGCCCCTTGCGGATCGGTAATCACACTAAAGCGCCCAACATCTGGAATGTCTGTTGCTGGCACACAAATAGCGCCATTAAGCTGCGTTGCTTTAGCGACTGCCTGATCGCAATCTGCTACCGCAAAATACGGCATCCAATGGGGTGGAATATCATCTGGCCATTCATTGGTCATCTCAAGCATGCCTGCTATCGGTTGCTCATCAATGGTAAATAAAGTGTAATCCATCCCCTCCATTGGTTTCACCTCAAACTGCCATCCGAATAACTGACAATAAAAGTCGCGGCTTTTTTGCATGTCTTTCGACACAAGCTCAAACCAGTAAGGCAGGTTAAGCTCTTGTACTCGTTTTGCCCCGATATGCTCACCGGCTTGCCATAAGGCAAATGTTGCACCGCCTGGTTCTTGAAGCATCACCATGCGACCTGCCGTCATAACATCATGTGGCCCTGCCAATACAGTTGCACCTAATGATTTTGCCAGCTCAGTACTTTGGTCAACATTATCAACAGCAATGTACAATAACCAATGGGTTGGCATCTCGCTCATACTTTCTGGCAGTTGATACATAGCGGCAATATCATCACCTTGTTTTTTCAGCATGGTGTAATACATATCTTCGCCTATCGGCTGGTCATCAAAGCCCCAGTCAAAAAGTTGCGTATAAAACTGCTTTGCAGCTTGCCAGTCTTTCGCGCATAACTCGGCCCAGCAGAAAGTACCTGCGGGGTGTTTTGTATTTATTTTTGTCATGGCTGTTCCTCCTTGGTTAAACTTAAGCAACAATGGCACAATTTACCAATCAAACCAGACAATAGTTGTGACACTTCGTTGAAGTAAGTAGTTTTGCCTTAGCTAAACAGACAATGAACAGCTCTAGCTAACGCTGAGTTACAGTGACAAAAATGCCGCTAAAAAAGCGGCATTGTAATAACTAATTAGTGATGATGCCCATGCTCACCTTTGAGCTGATTACCTTGCGCATCATAAAAACCGCTCGCGCCATGCTCAACAAACCCTAAGTTGATCATTTTAGCTAAAAATGGATCGCTTTCATTATCACCGATATCTGCGTAATCGGTCGTTTGATAGTTATCCCATTTCGCAAATTCTGCCTGAATCTTTTGCTGGTTGTGATGACTGGCTGTTAAAGCAATTTCACGGCTATAAGTTGGTGTTGAAATACGAATTGCTTTGAGTAACTTTTGATTGGCAAGCCAGCTTAGCTCTATTTTGCTCTCACCCTGCTGTTGTGTGTAATATTCTGTTAGTTCACAGCCTTCACCCGTACTTTTTTGGTGCGTCATTGACGCTAAAAACTTATCGCTTACTAACTGATATTTGCTACTCCAATCTTGCTCACCTTGCACTTCCGATGGTTGATACTCAATACCACGCTGGGCATGCTGAAAATAACGAATTGGGCGAATTTGTTGATTGCGCAACTGTTGCCATAATTCAATAAACTGTGGATTCTGCTTAGCCACCTGGTGAGGCGTACGCCAAAGGGTAAAGGTGTTTTCAGTATGCTGCTTATTAGCAACTATATCTGTTGTGACCGTATAGTCTGCTTGCGTAAAACCGGTGTTCATATCGCATTGCCCTGCAACAGCAAGTGGGCTAAGTAATGAGGCAAGTAAGATGGCTGCTTTCACGGGATTCTCTTTTTTGTCTTGGTTTTCAGTATAACTAATTGAGTAAGGGAGGCTCAGAGCCTCCCAAGCACTTATTACTGTGCTAATTTAGCATCGGCTTGTTTAACAAGGTCAGCGGCATAATCCATAACATGGAAAATAAGGCTTTGCTCATTAGTGCCTGTTACTAAATGTGCACCTGGGCCTACTGCATACACACCTACATCTTCTGCTGCGTGTGTTTCAGATCCCAGTGGTACGACGGCTTCTTGGTGGAAACCAGGTGTTGTTGTGTCAACATCAGTTAGATCTACACGACCCGTTACCGGCGCAAAGTTATAGCCTGCATCAGCATCAGTCTCATCACCTAAGTTGCGGAAACCGCCACCATTGGTATAACCAACTGTTGTGTATGGCATGTTATCTGCTGCAAGTGATGGTTCATCACTACCCACAGGTACCACTTTACCTAAGATTGGGTTACCACGTTTTGGGTAGCCTGCAATAGTAAATACGTGGCTGTGGTCAGCTGTAACTATAATTAGCGTGTCTTCAATGCTGGTTTTATCAAGAGCAACTTGGACTGCTTTTGAAAGCGCAACTGTGTCGCTTAGTGCATTGTAAGCATTACCCGCGTGGTGCCCGTGGTCAATACGGCCAGCTTCAACTGTTAGCATGAAACCATTGGCGTTGTTATCTAATACATCGATTGCTTTAGCTGTCATTTCAGCAAGTGAAGGCTCGCCCGCTACATCGTTTGCGCGATCTGCTTCGTATTGCATATGTGATTCATTAAATAAACCAAATACGCGCTCTGTTGACTCTGCATCGATTGCATCAAAACCAGCTTGGTCCATCACATATTGACCTGCTGGGTATTTAGCTTTCCATTCAGCTGTTAGGTCGCGACCATCTGTACGGTCACCTTCTACTGAGCTCACAGCATCAGCAGAATTAAAAGCAGCGTCTTTCGGTAAGAAATGACGACGACCACCGCCCATGACAACTTCTAAACCATCAACATCTAAGCCTTCGTAGCGTGCTTCTAGGTTTGCTTCAAAGTTAACTAACTGCGATGCAATATCTTCACAGCCAGCGGTAACTGCCGCTTCTGGCATATCTGATACGTCTTCCCAGTTACGGTCAGCCGATTTTGCATACGTTGCTGCAGGCGTTGCGTGAGTGATACGCGCTGTCGAAACAATACCAGTCGACTTACCGGCAATCTCAGCAAGCTCAGTGGCTGTAACTAGTTCATTACCTGCAACCGTTGCACAGTTACCACGCTCGATGTCCTCATCAACACCGATAACGCCAGCATCCGTTTTTACGCCCGATGCCATTGCTGTCATCGTACCCGCAGAATCAGGTGTTTGCGCATCAACGTTATAGGTTTTAGCAAACCCTGAGAATGGTAGTGTTTCAAAGCTAAGCTGATGCTCTTCACCTAACTTACCTTCAAGCTGACCGGCCATGATACGTGCTGCCGTCACGGTTGAAATACCCATGCCGTCACCAACAAACAGAATCACGTTTTTCGCTTTACCTGACTCTTTTACAACGGCAGCAATGTTTTCTTCGCTAGTAGCGACTTTAACTTGTGCTGACTTGAACCATTCATTATCGGTCAACGGCGCTAATTGCGATGCCGTTAACGACGTTGCTGGTGCATTACATGCAACGGTTGTATCCGTTACTTCTGCTGAGTCTAGCTCACCGTTATCGTTACTATCTTCACCGGTTAGGGTTTCTGTACCACCGTTTACGCACTGCTCAGAACCAACAGCTAATGTATTTTCAACGGTTAATGTTTTTGGTGAGTTGTCATCGTCATCAGAACAACCCGCTAACGCCACTACTACAGCAAGAGAAATTAAATTTAGTTTTTTCATCGTCGTCGCCATTATTCTTCAATTAGTTCTAGAGCTTGGTTAATGATGTGGAAAATTACGTTTTGTTCCACAACGCCTTGTGCTAGTTGCGCACCTGGACCTTTTGCATGAAGTGAAATATCTTCACCCGCATGAGTCTCAGAACCTAATGGCACAGTGGCTTCTTGGTGATAACCAGGCGTCGTCGTATCAACACCCGTTAAATCAACACGACCTGCAAATGCCGCTTCGCTATATGATGCATCTGCATCAGTTTCATCACCTAAATCGCGAAAACCTAAGCCATTTGCATAACCAACTGTGGTGTACGGCATACCATCTGCCGCAAGGCTTGGCTCTTCGCTACCAATGGCAACCACTTGACCTAAGATTGGATTACCGCGCTTTGGATAACCCGCGATAGTAAATACGTGGCTGTGGTCAGCAGTAACAAGAATAAGTGTTTCTTCTGGGTTGGTGTTCTCTACTGCTGTTTGCACTGCTTTGGCAAATTCAACGGTATCGTTTAACGCGTTATAAGCATTGCCCGCATGGTGGCCATGGTCGATACGACCAGACTCAACGGTTAAGAAAAAGCCTTTTTCATTGCTCTTTAAGATGTCGATCGCTTTACCTGTCATTTCAGATAATGACGGCTCACCCGCTACATCGTTAGCGCGATCTGCTTCGTATTGCATGTGTGATTCGTTAAATAATGCAAATACACGTTTGCTGTCAGCATTTAGCGTATCGAAGCCAGCTTGGTCCATAACGTACTTACCATCAGGGTACATTTCTTGCCATTCAGCAGTTAGGTCTCGCTCATCAGTACGGTCACCTTCTACTTCACTGACTGCATCAGCTGAATTGAACGCTGCATCTTTCGGTAAGAAGTGACGACGACCACCGCCCATCACAACTTCAAGACCATCAACGTCAGTGCCTACGAAGCGTGCTTCTAGATTCTTTTCGAAATTAACAAGTTGTGAGGCGATATCTTCACAACCGGCTTCTACAGCATCAGCTGGCATGTCTGACACGTCTTCCCAGTTACGGTCAGCCGATTTTGCATAGGTTGCAGCTGGTGTTGCGTGAGTAATACGTGCCGTTGAGATAACACCTGTTGCTAGACCTTTAATTTCTGCCAGCTCTGTTGCGGTAATTAACTCATTACCCGCAACAGTTGCACACTCGCCACGCTCGATATTTTCGTTTACACCAATTACACCTACATCGGTTTTAACGCCTGAAATAATTGCTGTCATTGTGCCTGCAGAGTCAGGTGTTTGCGCATCAACGTTATAGGTTTTGATCTGCGCTGAATAAGGGAATTCTTCAAAGCTTAGTAAGCCTTCTTCGCCTAACTTGCCTTCCATTTGTCCCGCCATGATACGCGATGCAGTCAGCGTTGAGATACCCATACCATCGCCAACAAATAAAATGACATTTTTAGCTTTAAATGTTTGCTCAGCCTGAGCCGCCGCCTCTTTTTCTGTTAATTTTGTTTCAGCAGCACTATACCAATCATTTTGTTTTTGACTGTCTGGTAACACACCTGCATTGGCCGTCGCTGACAATGCCAACGTTAAACCAATTGCAGTAGCAATTTTATTAATTTTCATCGTTACGTTCCGTTAGTACGTTATTTTAAGAATTTGAGTGCTAACTAAACTGCACTTGGATAATTAGCGCAGCCATACTAAGAAGGCATTGTTACTAAAAAAGTGAGTTTTCATGACGAAATGATGAAACCCAAAACAACTTTAGCTATAGGTAAGTAATTAGTTTTAGAAGAAATAATAGAGTTAGTTACTAGGTGTGAGTTAGCGAGGGCAAAGGCTCTTGGTTCTAGGTCAAGCATAACCTTGGGAGTGCTTTAAGGTGGTTTGGGTTTACCAAAGAAAAGGTTTACATGGTTTGTGTTGGGTTTCGATACGCTCAAACCAACCTACCCGAAGAATGAATAGGGCGAATACCGAGTGAGATACCACACAAACCAACCCCACCAATCTAATCTGACGTCTGAAAGCTGACAGCTGATAGCTTTTCTACAGGCATTAAAAAAGGCCGCCTGGGCGACCTTTTTATAAGCTGTGAAGCTCTATCTGTTGATATTACTCAACGATAGTTGCAACAACACCAGCACCAACTGTACGGCCACCTTCACGGATAGCGAAGCGTAAACCTTCGTCCATCGCGATTGGGCAGATTAGCTCTACAGTCATCTTGATGTTATCACCAGGCATTACCATTTCAACGCCGTCTGGTAACTGTACGTCACCTGTTACGTCAGTTGTACGGAAGTAGAACTGTGGACGGTAACCTTTGAAGAATGGAGTGTGACGACCACCTTCATCTTTAGAAAGTACGTATACTTCTGAAGTGAACTTCGTGTGTGGAGTGATTGAACCAGGCTTAGCTAGTACTTGACCACGTTCAACGTCTTCACGCTTAGTACCACGTAGAAGTGCACCGATGTTCTCACCCGCACGACCTTCGTCTAGAAGCTTACGGAACATCTCAACACCTGTACAAGTTGTCTTCGTAGTTTCTTTGATACCTACGATTTCAACTTCGTCATTCACGTTGATGATACCAGCTTCAACACGGCCAGTTACAACAGTACCACGACCTTGGATTGAGAATACGTCTTCGATAGGCATGATAAATGGCTTATCGATGTCACGCTCTGGCTCTGGGATGTAAGAATCTAGTGCTTCTGCAAGCTCAACGATTTTGTCTTCCCACTCTTTCTCGCCTTCTAACGCTTTAAGCGCTGAACCTTGGATTAGTG
>NZ_JBECOT010000057.1:0-24221 GCF_040104395.1 Pseudoalteromonas sp. BZA4 | reverse complement strand
CGAAAGCAGAATGAAGAGCTTGTTCTATATTCACAAAAAAATCCGTAGTTAGTTGCCTAACTACGGATTGTGCATGATCATTCTGATCGGTCAACTGATCAACTTCTTAACTGATCAGCATTAGGCTTCGGCCCCTTTTTTTGCGCCTTGCATATTTGAAAAAACATGGAGAATGAAAAATAGATAACCAATAGGAGAACAAACATGATGGTATTAACCCTGTTAACAAAGCAGATTGATGGTGAGTTTACGGTTTACTGGAAGACCGGCCTTCGAAGAGGAGGTGAACTAAAGGTCGATTTAGGTGAGCAATACGACAAGCTAGCTGAGCAGCAAAAGCCAATTGCAGCTGAGCTCTATGCAATTCACCACCTACTGTCAGTGAAAGAGGTGATGGGGAGTAACCGAAGCGGTAATGGGCTTCAAATCCGGGTCAGTAAAGGAGCTATCAAAAAGTTACAGAAACAACGCTCAACTCAGCATTCACTTTACAGCCTGACTAGGTTTTTGCTCACTCGATACCAGGAAGCACAGATCTCGGTAGAGAAGCGGGACGATTGGCTCTCACATTCCTTCGAAGAATACAGCGTCGATAATGCTACAGTGAGAGAAATCGATGAGGTCATCAACGTTCCGAACATTGGACCTGTCGTGGTGACTCGTCACGCGCTTGAAAGATTCGTGGAACGGCTTTCTGATGGAGTGCCCAAGCATCCTTGGAAGGCTTTGATTTCAAAGCTGCTATGCTCGGCGCTAACTAAAGCCCAGTTACCTGAAAGTGTCGCTATCCAAAAAGCAAAAAAATATGCACAAGAGGCCGAGTTCTGGCAGCATGTTGCTAGTAAAATGCACTTTGTAATGGTTCCAAGTTGCTCAATTAAAATTTTGGTTACGGTTATTGCAGTAAAGTGAGCTAAAGTAGTATTCGAAGTTTCTGAATATTGCTTTATGTGCCAGAAGTAGACGTTAGAGGTCTACCTTGAGCACTGATCTGGTCGATTCATCTTTTCCTTTTTTGAACTGCACGATCCATTCGTTTTCAGTTTTTCTTTGTTATGGTTGCCTGAAATTCAACAATGCTATATATTTTTCGGTGGCGCTAGCCACACTTGCACACGAGTGAAAAACAGCAAATTGACCTGAAAAGGCGTATTGAAAAACCAACATTTACTTAAATTTGAATGATACATACATGGCTTGAGAGATCATGTTGTAATCGTGTGTAGCAATGATTGATAACGGTTAATAACTGTCTCAAGCATATGGATATGTATATGAAAATTTTAAAACCCATCATTTTTACGGCTCATTCTGAGTTAAAAAAAGCAATTCCATCAATAAAGAAAAGCCATTTATACGAAGCTTTCGCAGCATTTTGCGGCTTTAAAAGCTACGCGGCATTTCAAGTTGCCTCTGAATATAGAGTTGAAAACCTTGAGATCGCAAATAGACAGTGCTTTGAGCGCTTGCAAGTTTTAGATTTTGATGCTGGTGTTTCGCTTCAAGTATGCCAACAAATCCAGCAAGCTTGGGAGCAATTTAACGTTATCTCTTTAGATGACGTTTATGCATTTTATTCTGAGGCTTCTTTTGAAAAAGCATTAGGTGAAACACGAATGCTAAGCGTTTTAACCTCATTCATAGATGCAAATGACTCAGAAGCGATATTGGTTGGCCTTGTTGTAGCTGCGACATTATTGGCTGAATATGAAGATAATCCTGATAACAGAAGTGGTGAGTTCTGGTATAACAAAAAACTAGCAGGTCATTCGCTTAATTTAATTCAGTCTGATGTTGCTGAGCAATACCAGAAAATCGTCCCTTATCGAGAGCTTTTAACGCTGGTATTAAAGAAATTTGAAAACAGTAATGATGCGGTACTTCCAATTCCTTCATCGTTGAAACCAATCTATGATCAATATGGTGACGGCCATAGTCACTGCTGGAGTGGGTATTTTTATGATGATCCTTATGTTGTGATTGAGGCCATTGGGTATGCTTTGCATTGTCATGACGAAGACGAGCCAGTAATCTCAATTAATTTTTATCTTAATTGGCTAAAAGCTGAAATGATTGTTGCTCCGTCACGCGATGGGTTGATTGAAATCATCGAAGCTACGATTAGTGAAACTGAAAAGTGGTTTTGGTATTACGTTGGTCTACAGCATGATTTCGACGTAACCAAAGATTGTTACAGATTAATCAATGCTGACACTGGTGAAGATTATGATGATTATGGGCCAGCAGTAGCTGTTGGCGATGACGGTGTAGCGCTTCCAATTATTTCTGACGACTTAAAACTTAAACTAAAAACTGTTGCTCGAAAACTTATCTCTTAATCTTTGAGACAAAAGTGATGGCTATGCTGAGGTGTAGCCTTTCGCTCATAGCTGAAAACCATATCTTTTGCTCATTAACGTTAGCTGTTGTTACTGGTCACAACAGCTAGTCAGAAACACTCACAATTCCTTCATCTATCTGGCCAATCGGACTTACGGGGATCTTTAGCATGTTAGCTCTGTGAAATTTCTGGAGCTGACAATGAGAACGCCTTTGTTACCTTGGTTCATCCTATGGGTGACCATCCCAATCATTATTTTCTTTCTATTCATCTTGCCCGCCTATGCTAGTGATGGACAATTCTATCAGCGTGGTCAGGAAGGCTGGTTTTGGTATCAGGTCATTCCTGAACCAACGGAGGCTGAAGAGCTTATAAAGCCGGAACTTGGTTCCGTTGAGCCCAGTCAGGACGAGCTAAAACCCCTCAGTGCTGCCTGGTTCCGAGAGCACATGCAGTCGTTCATGGACAAGGCAATTGATGAGCCGACGAATGAGAATGTCAGAGCCTATCTGTATCTCCAGCGAGTCATGATGGATAAGGGCTCACAGTTTGCTGATGTTAGTCAGCAGGTGGTCATGGGCGATCCTGTTTTGGATGAAATCAGTCGCAGACCCTTGGCGACCTATGCTGCCAATCGGATGGATCGAGAAGCTGGCGCTCAACGTGATGTAGCTTTAGGTGAAGTAGCAAAACGGGCTGGCTTGTTCTTCTTCTATCGTTCGGATTGCCCTTATTGCCATGCTCAAGCGCCTATCATCGAATCCATGGCTTTGAACTACGGTTTCGAGGTGTTTGCTATTGCTGTCGATGGCTTACCTTTACCAAGTGGAGAATTTCCAAATTACAAAGTCGATTCAGGACAAGCACAATCGTTGTCCGTTACGACTGTTCCTGCGGTCTTCTTAGTAGACCCGCCTAATGTCATCACTCCGATTGGCCAGGGCGCAATGAGCCTTGATGAGCTCAATAATCGAATCATTCTTGCAGCCCATCAAGCCGGTTGGATTGACGATCAAACTTACTATGCCACCAGACCTGTTCAGCCCGGCGTTTCACTCGCGATGTCAGCCCAAGAGCTTAACGAAAAAATATTACAGGACCCTGAGTTCCTTGTTCACTATCTGCGTGCACAAGGAGGGTTATAACGATGAAAAAAGTATTCCAAGTATCGCTAATCGCCTGTGCGATTGGTTTTTCATCTATGAGCCAAGCAAGCTTGCAACAGGAGATGAATCAGTTGTTTGGTTCAATGACCAACACCACTGCGCCTGGTGTATTCGAGAGTCAGCGGCGTGGCGTTATATCTGGTGGAAGTGTTGTTGTTCGTAACAGGATCATGAACGAGAACCTCGTCTCTATGGTGCCTCCGTCATTCCAAGCCGGTTGTGGCGGCATTGATATGTTCGCTGGAAGTTTGTCATTTGTTAACGCGGATCAGTTTGTTCAATTACTTCGCTCTGTTGCTGCAAACGCCAAGGGGTACGCATTCCAATTGGCGCTCAGTGCTATGTGTGAGAAATGCTCTCAGCATATGGAGACACTGCAAAAGAAAATCCAGCAGTTGAACGAGTATTTCGGCAATTCCTGTCAAATGGCTCAGGGAGTCGTGAACGATACCCTGGCTGCTTTTGGTAAAAAGGGGCAAACAGAAGCCAGCATGTTGAGCTCACTTAAAGGGGCTGGAGACGTTTTTACCAGTTGGAGTGAATCCAATGGTAAGAACCCATATGAGAACGCTTCGAGTGTCGCGGCAACTGATGTGAACAGAACGATTAAAGGTAATTTGGTTTGGCGAGCACTGAAACGTCACTCGGCATCAAGCTGGTTTGCATCGGGGGATGACCGTTTTCTTGAAGCGGTTATGTCGGTGACGGGTTCGATCATTGTTGGTGATCTTACTAATGCCGCTGATGGCCAAGGTAAAGCCCCAAAACTGACCAGACTGAATGGCAATAAAGTGACTATTGAGCATCTAATTCATGGCGGCAACGTCGATATGTACCGATGTGACACAGTGACGCAAGACGGTTGTCTGAACCCAACAATCACTAACGTGACTCTTACCGGGTTATCAACCCAGGTAGAAAATTTACTTCTTGGTACAGGTTCTAGTAACGGCATTATTTTTAAGTTTGCTAGAAATACAGGGGCTGCTAGCACCATCGAAAAGGCTTTTATGACCTCGGCTCCTGCGAGCATTGGCGGCATGATTCGAACACTTTCTGCATTAAATGAAGGGGCTGCTAGGTCGTTTGCTTCAAGAGCTGCGCCATTTATTGCTGTTGAGATGGCCCGAGCATTGGTTGAAGACATGCTCAATGCAGCTAGAAGCACCTCTGGTGTAGAAGATCATGCCTATGCGAAGTTGTTAACTGAAGACCTCGAACGTACACGTCGCCAAATCAATGAGGAGTACGCCGCGTTACAGCGAAGATACGGCTCAGAGCAAGAGTTGCTGGCGCATTTTAATCAGGTGATTCAGACCATTCGCAAACAGCGTTATTACACCGTTAAATCTACGGCGCTGGGGGAATAGATAATGTGGGAAATCTATTCCATCGGGGATTCGGCTTTTTTAGAACAGGTCCTGAATGCTGTCGCGATGATCACTGGTACAGGCGACTTTACTTCAATGGTTCGCATTGGCTTGCTCATTGGGGTATTGATGGTCTCTGTTCAGGCCTTAATGCAAGGTGGACGTGGGATTAACTTTCAACACGTTTTAGTCTCATGGCTAGTCTTTGCAACCATGTTTGGGCCCAGTACCCGAGTGAGCATTGAGGATGCGTACACGGGACAAGTTCGAGTGGTTGATAATGTGCCCATCGGTGTTGCTGCCGCAGGCAGTACGATTTCTACAGTTGGCTTTCAAATCACGCGATTGTTTGAAACGGCGTTCTCAACTCCCGCGATGACGGAATACGGCTTTGCATCCAGTTTACAGTCACTGATTAAAGTGAGAAAACAGGTGATGGATCGCTCTGGGTTGGGTGATGCAAATCGTGTCGGCGGTTCGGACATAGAGCAATCGTGGTTTAACTACATCAAAGAGTGCACCTTGATTGGTATCGACATTGGCCAAAAGAACCTCGATCAGGTGCTGAGTGATCCTAACCCGATGACTGCGATTAGGTTTGATTCGCGCATTTATGGCACGCGCATCATGCTCAGTGGTAGCAGTAGCGATCTGGACTGCACCGATGCCTATAGCCAACTGAAACTCATGACAGAATCAACCTTCATTCCAAGGCTTAAACAGGTTCTGTCAGCCTCATTGGGAACTTCGTCAGCCACTGACACTGATGACGTGATCCGAAATGCACTGAATAACCTTGGTTTGGCTTCGGTTAACACCCAAGAGTACATGACCGCGTCAGTGCTTTTGCCTATTTATGAGCAAAGCGTGACGGGCAAGTATATGGATGATCAAGCTTTCACCGCAGCCGTGATGGTTAACCAAGCGATTGAGCAGCGCAATACACAATGGGCGGCGGAGCAGACCCTGTTCCAAAGTATCGTTCGTCCGATGATGACGTTTTTTGAGGGGTTCATTTACGCCATCACCCCATTGATGGCCTTTGTGATTGCCCTTGGCCAAATTGGGATGCGAATGGCCGGGAAGTACTTGTTAATCCTGCTTTGGATTCAACTTTGGATGCCTGTCATGGCCATCATTAACCTGTATATTCATTTAACCGTTGCAGGGAAAATGTCGGCGCTTGATGCCTTTGCAGGTACAGAAGTGCCATCTTTTGCTGGGATGATGCAGATGGATTCAGTGCTGCAAACCTGGATAGCTACTGGCGGCATGTTGGCGTCGAGTGTTCCTGCAATTTCGCTCATGCTCGTGTATGGCTCAGCAATAACTGCAACCCACTTGGCTGGACGTCTTCAAAACGGTGATGCCATTGATGAAAAGCTGGCAAGTCCAGATGTCGCGAAAAATGCCCCAGTCATGCAATCACAGTCAATGTTCCAAAATTCAGCCCTTACGGGTTCTGCTATGACCGGCGCGTCAAACCTACTAAGCAGTTTCTCTGTAGGAAACGCAGTGGGTTCAATGGTCGGCTCTGCAAAAGAATCCATGACTCAGGCAACCCAAGCCTTTAGTCGTCAGGTTGGGAATACTATGAGTCGAACTTTTGGTGAAAAGCTAAGTTACGACAACCTGTCCTCGGTTGGACGTCAAATTGGTTCTTCTAACTCCGCATCTAGCGCCGTTGTTAATCAGGTTACTGATGACCTGCAAACTCGGTATGGTTTTGGAGACGATAAAAAAGATGCTGTACGTGGCTTGGTATCGGGCGTGCTATCGGGAGGCCTAAGGGTCGGTGGCGATGGAACCATTACTAATCCCGGTGAGAAAGAAGTTGCTGATAAGGGCTTTCTTGGAAGGCTTCTTGGTACTGGCGGCAATGATTCTCCACAGGGCAACTTGCCAGGAGTCGATAAGCCAGACTCATCTCGTGTACCAAAACTATCAAGGGTACGAGCAGGGCTGGATTTAGGTGGTAACTTTAGTGGCCAAGTTGAGTCATCAGAAGGCAGTTCTCGATCTACGACCGCAAATACGCTCACTGGGGAGATGCAAAGCTTGGCATCGAGTGATTCACGACGTGCTGAGTATCGCGATGCAATGGTTAAGGACCTTTCAGATTCAAGACGTTCTGGCGTTGAGATGTCCTTGTCTAACCAAGACTATCAGTCTCTTCAGAGTTCAGCACAAGACGTTGTCACGGCATCAAACCGCTTTAGTGAGCTTGATCAGGCCAGCTACAGTCTATCAGGACAAGGAAATACTGATGGTGCGACGTTAACCCGATTAGCGGCGGACAATCCTGAAGTCATGGATTATTTAGGTCGCTATATGAACCAGCATGTTGAAGCCGGTAACCGATTACGTGAAAACCTTCCAATGTATCAGCGCTTGCTACCTGATGATAATCAGGCGTATGTGGCCGCAGCTATGGAGTCTTTGACCTATAGCAACTCTTCAATCCCCGCTGAACGAGACAATGATTATCAAGCAGCAATGACTGTTATGGCCATGGCTACCGGAGCCGATTTACGATCAATTCAGCCGCGCTCTAATGAAGGCATGTCATCAACTGCATCTACTTTTGGTGGTATTCAAAGCCAAGTTGAATCGGGTGTATTGGGCGGCTACGAGGATGCGGCAACAGTTCAAACTCAGTTCAACGCAGCTCAATCGGCTTACCAAACCAATCTGTCTGGTATAGATGGACAGTTGAATGCGCATCAGCAGCAAGCTCAGCAGGCCGTAGCTTCTGACACAAGTACCTATCAATCTGGACTAAACAGTGAAGCTGGATCTCAGTGGCGATCACGCATTATGGCTGATGATAGCGGAGTCTCTGGTGCTGAAATGTTCTTCAACAGCGCCAGTGCTATTGGTGATTTCAGTGGCAAGCATACTGATGCAGCACTGCACACCTTGAATCACTTTGGCGAAGACTATGAGAGTTACAAAGAACAAGCGCTTGAAGATCCTGGCTCACGAGGTTTCTTACACAATGCAACGGTGGCCAGCAAATCAACCTGGGATGGCTTAAAAGCCGCCGTTGATGCAGGAACCTCTTTGGAAAACCCATTGACGGCGTTTAATGATGCATACAGTGGATCGAGTTCGCAGTATGCTTCCGAAGTAAACTGGGGCACTAAGTCTGAAGCCATGTTGGCGGGGGCATTCGGTGCGGCAGTTAACAATCGATATGGTGAGTTCCTAGAGCAGTATGCTGATGATTTTAAAAAGGAAGCATACAGCGAAGGGCAGAGAATGGGATTGACCCCGATTCAAAGTCAAGTGTTCGCTCAAGCTTTCAATGAAGGTTTGGCGGGGCGCGTATTCAACTCTGAAGACTCATCGAGTTGGTCGCCTGAAATGCTTGGCCTAAGGGAGCAAATGCTAAATGAGTATCGTCAAAAGGATGAGAGTGGCGCTTACATCCCTGACAGTGTGTCCGAAGAAGATAAAGCATTTGTGGATAAGCAGATTGCAGTGATCTCAAATGCATCCCTTGCGGGAGATTATGCTCAGAACTACTTGATCGATATTAGGGCCTATAACCAGGCATCAGGAAGGAACTAAAAACAGAAGGTAGCCAGCTTGTGGTGGGCTGGCTATTTTTTTGGCTTTTTGGGATACCTAGGATAAAAGCCATCAAAAAACGAATGGAGCTTATACCAATACCATTTTTCTTCAATGCTCAAAGTTCTACCCGAATCTTTAACTTGGCTGCTCAAGAATCTAGTTCCAGTACAAATAGCTAAGAAAAAGAGTCCCAAACCAACAATTGTCCAACTCGCTTGCAAATATGCGATTGCTACAAGCATAGTAATGATGGCTATAAGTCCGATGGGATTACAGGTCGCTTTGAATCCCAAGTAGCTGAAAAAAACGACGGTGCAGAACAGAAATGGCAAAGCCGCTAACTTGGCAGATGCTGTTAATATTTCTGAGGGAAAAAAATGAGCCACAGCCAAAGTCGCCAGAAAAAGCCCCAGTGATATAACCCAGCTGCGTGCTGGTAAAGATTTAAGTAAGTTTGTCATCTTAGTACTCTCAAAGTGCACGGGCGGTGCACAATCAAATCAAATCAAATCATGAATCAGCATGTTAGTTCTCACAAAGTGCTCTAGTGGTTTGCTCGGCCATAATCTCGCACACAGGACATTTAAGCTGAATGCGCTGTTGAGATACCGTCAAATACAGACTACCGCATCGACACCGGTGTAAGGATGCAAGCTGTGATCTTAAATCACGAGCTAGAACCCAACCTTCATTGATGGTCAGTTTTTTCCAGGGGATCTCAGCTGGAAGATCTGCTTCTTCTCTTGCAACCAAGTACGCATCGTAAGCCTTCATCAAAGCATCGATATTTAATTGCTTGTAGACATTATCACCACCAATATTGACATAAAGCGCCATCAGGAGGGAGCCTTCAACTAGGGCTCTTCTGCTTTTAACAATGGCATCAGATTCAGGCAATTGACCAGGACAAGGTGACTTGCCAGTCACTTCTTTGTGCAGCCTTCTGATAATGTGGATTGGCAAACCAGTATCGAGCGCGATAATGGTTGTTCGAAATCCATATTTAATAAGCAGCGAGGCTCGGGTAAACAGCTCACTTTTGGACAGGTTATCAATCATGCATCCCCCTTGTTGTTTAGGGTTGATAATAAATAAGCGATTCTTGGGATACCTGTGCCTTTGCTCTTCACCATCTCAATCAGTTGGCTTTGGTTACCCCTTGGTTGAAACAGCATGAATGATGAGGTCGCCACTCGTTGCAGGTCGTCAACACCGGCATTAATCAGTGCATCCACCACGTCGCGTGTAAGTCCAAAGCGCAAGACCGCCTCTTGCGGATCAATTCGCGCTAATTCACGTGCTGCGTGTAGGTACGCCAAATTTAATTGATAGAAGTCTTGTTGATTGGTTGTCATTGACGGACCTCCAGTTCATGTAAAATATTGCGATAGATAGAAAGCACTCTTTGCCCATACCAGCGAGCACGCTCTTCGTTCCAACTGTGATAGCGGCCTATGCCAAGCTCTAAATCGTTTGGTGAAGACTTGATTGCTTCGGCCAAAATACTGGAGCCGACAGTAAGGTTGGTGATGGGGTCTAGCAGTTCTGCTGATGAGCTCACTCGATGCCCATGCCAATGCAAATTGATTTGCATAAGGCCAATATCGAGCTGGTATTTTTCACTCTCTTGAAGTGCCTGGTTTAACAGTTGCTCCGCTTCTGTCTTAGATTTGGCGTAGGTTGCGTTTGAACCATTGCGAATTGCGTATGGCCATGGACTGGTCATGTTAAGACCTCGATGTGAGGCTGACTCAGCCAAGGCAACGGCGTAGAGCATGACTGGATCAATACCAACACTTTGTGCTGCTTTTTCCCAGTGATAGCCCGGAAACGCATAGACTGAAGTGCTTGCGGACATGGCTATCACTAGGGCAACGGTTTTTGCTTTAATCGTTTTCATTTTTGTCCTCTAATTGATTTCCGAGAAGCGCCTGAATGGCTTTCGGGCTTATTCTTTTTAAAGGCACTGCGCTAAAACTGGCGATGCCTCTCGTGTATACTTGTGCCGCTTTTGACCAGTCACCCACGGCAACAGGCGCTTGCATATCAAATCCTTTTTGCTGGTTCTGATGGTCTGCAATACCCTGTAATAGCCTTGGGTATTCACCCACTTCGTCCCGCAGCAAATAAGCCTGGTAGCGTGTTAAAAACTCTTTTTGCTTAAAGGGGTATTCCCTGTCATCAACTTTGCAGAGTTCAACCCATCCCCCCATGTCTGAAATCACGCGGTGGATAAGTGCATCGTCAAACATCACGGATGTCCAAGCGCCAACCTGACGAACAGCCTTGTCAACTTTGTTCCAAGCAACCATGGCTCTTGAACCCGAGTTGCCATCGATATGCTTGATGACGTCAGCGGGCTTTGGAAAAAATTGCCCAGTATCCGGTGATTGAATATGCCGAGTCAGACCGATTCGCACTTCTTCAATGCTATAAGCACGAAGCGCTTCAAATGCGATGGATAGCAATTGCGGTGATACGCTTTTGCCATACATGGCCCAAGCAGCTCCCCAAACTTCAGCAAACTCGCGTTTATTAACCTCCTGCACTTGAGCGAACCTCCCGAATACCTGGTCTGGCCCAGCTTTCAGCGATGCGACGATTGCTTTCTTCAATATTCAATTGGTGATTGCTGCCCTTTAGGCTCGTCGATGATTGCTGTACTTCATCAATGCGAACGTACTCGTCTTCCCATTGCCGGTTTAAAAGCCAGTTATGTGGCATAGGGGTCTTAGTCCGATCTTGATACTGCAATCGGTTGTCACGTTGCTCTTTCCAGCGTGTTAGCACTTCCAAAGCGAGTTCATGGTCTTCATTGAGGCCCATGCGTAGCCATTCTTCTTTAGCTTTCGCTTTCTTTTCTTTGCGTATTTGTACATCCCAAAAGTCTTCAAACTGTATGTGGGCAACAGTTTTAACTGTTGGTTTATTGCTTCTCTCAGAGTCATCCGACCGTTGAGAGTCCCTTACCGGGTTGCCATCAGGCATAAACAATGATGAAAATTCTTCTGGAAGCCGAGCTTGGAAAGCGGCAAGTGACTTCAAAAGCGATGCCATACCAACGAAGTCGGCAGGTACATCTTTAAGTAACCGAAAGGCTGCCTTACCTTGGTTCGGGTTTTCGATTGGGTTGTGCTTCAGAAAGCTCCGAATCAAAGTCCAACCAGATCCCTCGCAACGAATGAGGAACTGATCTTGTTCTAACTCATTCAGAGCCTTGGCAACCTGTTGCTCATCCCAGTTCAAGTCAGAAGCAACGTAACCAATCGGCAATCGAAAGCAGCCAAGCAAATTACAATGTGGGCATGTAAGCAAATACAGTCCTAGCAACTTCGCTGAGTCACTCCAGGACAAAACGTTTTGCTTTAGCCAAAAGCGGGTATAGACCTTGCCATAATCACGCATGGAGGAACTCGCTTTTGTGTTTACGTAAAATGCTGACCATTACTTGCCCTTAATCCTACTGGTTACTAGCTTTCAGCTCGCTTGGGCATTCGGGATAGATGTCCGGTCTTAACTGAGATCGGGTTACCTGTCCTTGCGTAACTTGTTCGATGGGTAAAACGAATTCAGCGGGAACACGCCCTGATTTATTCAACCAAAACCAGACGTTTTGCTGTTTTGAGTTGATGGCTCGTGCTAATGCTGATTGCCCGCCGACCAAGTCAATGGCACGGCGGAGATGTTTTTGTGTCGTGTTGAACACTTCCATACCGTCTCCTGTTACAATAATAACTGTTACAAGATTGAATGTTACAGTTTAAACTGTAGATTAGTCAACAGTTAAAATTGTTGAAAGGCTACAGTTTTATTTGTAGAATACGGGCTTATGAAAACTTTATCCGAACGACTAAACCATGCCTTGCAGCTTACTGGGGTGACTCAGTCTGAGTTGGCTCGTCGCATTGGTATCAAACAGCAGTCGATCAGCCAGATTTGCTCTGGTAAATCGGCTAGGTCTCGTTACACCATGCAGATCGCGGAGGCGCTTCGCGTGAATGCTCATTGGCTCGCCACAGGTGATGGCGAGATTGGCTTGGGGGTCGGTAATGTAGAAGTCGGGCCTGATATTAAGGGAGGAATTCCTCTCATCAACTGGGTTCAGGCCGGTGATTGGACTGAAATAGCGGAGGGATTTGCCCATGAAGATGCTGAGGAGTGGCGTGAAGTCACTGGGAAAGCACATGAGGGTTGTTTCGCACTTCGCGTAAAAGGCGACAGTATGGAAAATCCAAGCGGAAAAAAATCCATACCTGAGGGGGCAGTGATCGTTGTTGATCCTGAGTTACCTTACTCTTCAGGTTCATTGGTTGTTGCGCGTTTGGATGATTCGAAAGAAGCAACCTTTAAGCAGTTGGTTATTGATGGTGAACAGAAGTATCTAAAACCTTTGAACCCGCAATACCCGGCAATACCGATCAACGGCAACTGCACCATCATCGGTGTAGTACGACAAGCTATCATCGATTTCTGGTAGTATGGCCCTAGTAAGTTTTGTCCTTGAACTCTGATTCTGAGCGAACCGGTTGTAGCTCAATGTTGGACTCCGGTTTTTAAATTTTTATTGATATGTGTGTAAATAAGCACTGATTGAAATTGCGGGTATGAATGCGGGTATGGTTACCATCGCTGTGATAAAATTTACAATTAAAACAATGAGGTAATGCCTGTATGCTACTTATGATCGACAATTATGATTCGTTTACATACAACCTAGTGCAATATTTTCAGCGCTTAGACCAAGATGTATTAGTTAAACGGAACGATGAGATCAGCATTGCTGAGATTAAACAACTTAATCCAGAGCACATCGTACTATCGCCTGGGCCATGTTCACCAAACGAAGCGGGGATTTCCTTGCAAGTGGTCGAACAATTAAAAGGGCAGTTGCCAATTCTTGGTATTTGCTTAGGTCACCAAACTATTGCTCAGGCTCTAGGTGCTGATGTTATTCGTGCCAAGCAAGTGATGCATGGTAAAACGTCGTTAGTTAAGCATAGCAATCAAGGTGTGTTTAATGGTTTGGCAAATCCACTGACGGTATGCCGGTACCATTCTTTAGTGGTGGATAAACAAAGCCTGCCTAGTGACTTCACTATTACCGCATGGACAGAACAAAATTCTGATTTTGATGAAATTATGGGGATCATGCATAATGATTTAGCACTTGAAGGAGTGCAATTTCACCCCGAAGCAATTTTGACCCAACAAGGGCTTGAATTACTTGCTAACTTTTTAACTCGCTTCTAACCTTAGGCTAGTGAATTAACAAATATGACCGACAATACGCCTGTGCAAATGACCGAAGAAAACCGACAACAAAGGACTGCGATGGTGCTTAATGAGCGCGCGCACGATCTTTTGCTTGGTCACAGTTTTGCACAGCGTCAAATTGGCTATATTCACACCCTCGAAATTGATTATGGCGAATCAATGGAACAGCGAACTCTATTAGAAGTAGAAGTTGCTGCCGAGAAAAAACGTCAAAAGAGCAGTACAGCTCACCATAAATACCGTGCACAGGCGAGCAAGCAATTACACCAAGTGATTGAGGCTGCCATGCATAAGCAGCTTGAAGACATTGATTCAGTAATTCATGAAACTATAGGGATTCAAGATAGCGTACCTGCTATTTTAGATATTTTAGCTGTGCGTTCGGCCTCAGTAGGTCGACTAGAGCCGTTAGTTAAAGATTTGAGTTGGTTAGGTCGTGAGCTCGTTGCGTTTGTGAATTTGCCTTTTTACCGAAAACAACGTAATAAACACACTTCAGTTCAAGTCGATAACCCACTGTTAGCGCTGCGCTACATTGGTTTAGATAACTTAAAGTTTGTCGTGCCAACCTTTGCGGTACGCCATTGGATGCCACACAGTACAGAGCCATTTCCACTACTAAAGCGCCGACTTCGTGATAACTCAATGGCGTGTGCCATTGCTGCTCAAGAACTTGCTAAATTAAATGGTGTAAATGAGGTGCATGCGTTTACTTTAGGTATGCTACTCGACGTGGGTAAGATAGCGCTAGTCCGTATATACCTTCGTATTTTCGAGTTAGTTTGGCAGCGCCAAGTAACGAAAGCCCGTGATGAGCAAAAGAAAGATCTACACACAGCTTTATTAGAGCTAAAACCGGATCCTTTATTTTTAAGCACCTTGCTAAATAAGCAGTCGATGAAGGTAACAGCCACCGTAATTGAGAAAATGGCTTTTAGGTATTTGCCATTTAATGCGGTAATGCAGCAGTTAACTACACCTTTAGCTAAAAACGATGAGTATTTGCCGCTTACCAAGGTGATTTTAAAAGCACGTTGTTACGCTCAGTATTTAAGTTTAAATGAGCATCAACTAGTCGAAAATGACGAAACCGAACGTTGGTTTGCACACTTCGATTTCACTAAAGAAGAGCTTGATCAGCTAGCAAAATGCAATTTTGATCGCTTTCATATTCAAATTAATTAAAAAAATTGTTAATTTTTTTGCGACTATTCATTCATTGTTTATCAATCCGCAGTGACAAATTTTTTCTCTTTAGCCTCTGCTTGGCTCACTAGCCGTACGCCTTTTTATAGTATTTAGAGCAAAAAATAGCCTTCAAATAGTTATTCACTATCCATGAAAAAATATCTCAAGCCCTTTATTTTCAAGGGCTACATGAAAGTTTTCTAAGAGACAGGACGAAAATTTTCTGGAATAATGGATGAATGAAAATTGAACCAAAGAGTAATTTTGGTGATTTTGCGCTAAGCTCAATCGGCTAAGTAAAATGGCTTAGTTTAGCTTTAGAGCGCCACCTTACTCTGAGTGTGCTTACAATTATGAGGATATAAAATGACAGTCAATCGCGAATTATTTGATCAAGTAATGGTTCCTAACTATGCACCATCAAGTGTTATTCCAGTTCGAGGCGAAGGCTCTCGCGTATGGGACCAAGAAGGTCGCGAATTTATCGATTTTGCTGGTGGTATTGCTGTTAACTGTCTTGGCCATTGTCACCCAGCTCTTGTAAGTGCATTAAAAGAGCAAGGCGAAAAAATTTGGCACTTATCAAATGTAATGACTAATGAGCCAGCGCTTCGCTTAGCTAAAAAGCTAACTGACGCAACGTTCGCTGAAAAAGTATATTTTGCTAACTCTGGTGCAGAAGCTAACGAAGCGGCACTTAAACTTGCACGCCGTTTTGCACTTGATAACTTTGGAGAGCAAAAGTCACAAATTATCTCATTCAACAAAGGTTTCCACGGCCGTACCTTCTTCACAGTAACAGTAGGCGGTCAAGCTGCATACTCTGATGGTTTTGGTCCTAAACCTGGTGATATCGTTCACTGTGACTACAACGATTTAGCAGCATTTGAAGCGCTTATCTCAGACAGCACATGTGCAGTAATGATGGAGCCTCTGCAAGGTGAAGGCGGTATCATTTCTCCAACTGCTGAGTTTGTTGAAGGTGTTCGTGAGTTATGTACTAAGCATAATGCACTACTAATCTTTGATGAAGTACAAACAGGTGTTGGCCGTACGGGTGAGCTTTATGCTTATCAAGGTTTAAATGTAACTCCTGATATCTTAACGACTGCAAAAGCGTTAGGTGGTGGTTTCCCTATCGGTGCGATGATCACCACAACTGATATTGCTAAGCACTTAAAAGTAGGTACTCATGGTTCTACTTACGGTGGTAACCCACTTGCGTGTGCAGTAGCAGAAGCAGCATTCGACACAGTAAATACACCAGAGGTACTTAACGGCGTTAAAGAAAAGTCAGCGTTATTCCGTGAGTTACTAACTGCGATTAACGAAAAGTACAATGTATTCACTGAAATCCGTGGCGAAGGTCTATTAATTGGTGCTGTAGTAACAGAGCAATTCAAAGGTCGTGCAAAAGAGTTTTTAGTAGCTGGTACTGCAGAAGGCGTTATGTCTTTAGTTGCTGGCGCTGATGTTGTTCGTTTCACTCCGTCACTTGTAATTCCAGAAGCTGATATCCGCGAAGGTATGGCTCGTTTCGAAAAAGCAGTTGCAAAAGTCGTTAACGGCTAAACGAAACTGTCATTTCAGGGCAAGTTAAGCTTGCCCACATTTCTTAATTTACCGTTATTTATAAGGGAGCAAGCGGACTTATGATGATCCTTCGCCCAATCCAGCAAAGCGATTACCAAGCGTTAGTAAAGATTGCTGTTGAGTCAGGCCATGGCTTTACGTCTTTGCCTAATAATGAAGAGTTATTACAAAAGAAAATTGATCATTCTGTCAGCTCATTTGCAAAAGCAGCACAGCAGCCAGGTGATGAAGGTTACTTGTTTGTTCTTGAAGATAGCGAAACGGGTGAAGTTGTAGGGACTTCGGGTATTGAAGCCGCTGTTGGTTTAGATGATGCTTTTTATCATTATCATTTAAGCAAAGTAATTCATTCTTCTCGTACGCTAGACGTGTATAAAGCCGTTGATATTTTAACCCTGTGTAATGATTACACCGGTGCAACTGAGCTATGTACATTATTCTTAAAAGATGGCTACCGTAAAAACAATAACGGTAAATTGCTTTCAAAAGCGCGTTTTATGTTTATTAATCAACATAGAGAACGTTTTGCTGACACCGTAATTGCTGAAATGCGAGGTGTGTCAGACGAAAGCGGCGAAAGCCCATTCTGGCAATGGCTAGAAGAGCACTTTTTCTCAATGGACTTTCCAACGGCAGATTACTTAACGGGTATTGGTCAGAAAGTATTTATTGCTGAGTTAATGCCTAAATACCCAATTTACGTCAACTTACTGAGCAAAGATGCACAAGCTGTGATTGGTCAAGTACATGACAACACACGCCCTGCGATTGAACTATTAAAGAGCGAAGGTTTTACCTTTAATGGTTATGTAGACATTTTTGATGCAGGCCCAACTGTTGAAGCAAAAGTAGATAACATTGCTACAGTCAGAAATGCCCACACAGTTAAAGTTGAAATTGGTGAAAGCCAAGGCGACACCACGGTATTGTTAGCAAATGATAAAATTACTGATTTTAGAGCAACCGTGACTCAAGTTAGCCTATCATGTGATGCCGATAGCATCACAATCTCAAGTGAATTAGCAAAAGCACTTCACTTAGAAGCGGGTGATTCAGTATCACTTGCAGAACTATAGAATTCAGGAGACATATTAATGACTCATGCAGCGCAATTTATTAATGGTCAATGGCAAGCAGGTCTTGGTCATACTTTTCAATCTGTAAACCCAGCAAATAATGATGTAATTTGGCAAGCAAATACGGCAACCGCTGAACAAGTAGACGGCGCAGTCGCTGCTGCACGTGAAGCGTTTTACAGCTGGGCTGATAAAACATTTGCAGAGCGTTTAGCGATTGTAAAAACATTCGCAGAAACACTGAAAGAGCACAGCGAAGAATTAGCGATTGCTATCGCACAAGAAACAGGTAAACCACTTTGGGAAACACGTACTGAAGCAGGTGCGATGGTGGGTAAAATTGCTATCTCTGAAAAAGCATTTTTAGAGCGTACAGGCGATGTTGAAAACCCAATGCCACAAGGTCGCGCGATGATCCGCCACAAGCCTCATGGTGTTGTAGCTGTGTTTGGCCCTTATAACTTCCCTGGTCACTTACCAAATGGTCACATTGTACCTGCACTATTAGCAGGCAATACCGTGGTATTTAAACCGTCTGAGCTAACGCCAGCAGTTGCTGAGTTAACGTTAAAGTTATGGCAAAAGGCGGGTCTCCCTGCAGGTGTTATCAACCTTGTGCAAGGTGAAGTAGAAACGGGTAAAGCGCTTGCATCTCATAAAGGGATCGACGGTTTATTCTTTACTGGCTCTTCGCGCACTGGTCATATTTTACATGAACAGTTTGCTGGTCAACCGGGTAAAATCTTAGCCTTAGAAATGGGTGGTAATAACCCGCTTATCGTTACTGATGTTGCTGACACTAAAGCGGCTATCCACGATATTATTCAATCAGCATTTATCTCTACAGGTCAACGTTGTACGTGTGCGCGTAAGTTATTCTTACCTGCAGGCGAGCAAGGTGATGCCATCTTAGCGGGTCTTATTAAAGCAACTAAAGCTATTAAAGTAGGTGACTACGACGCAGAAGAGCAACCTTTCATCGGGTCAATGATTTCTTCAGCAGCAGCAGCTGGTATGGTCACAGCACAACAGCAACTTGTTGAGCTTGGCGCTGAAGTGTTAGTTGAGCTAACGCACAAAGAAAATACCGGCTTTGTAACACCGGGTATTTTAGAGTGTACAAATGTAGCTAACTTCCCAGACGAAGAGCACTTTGGACCACTGCTTAAAGTATTCCGCTTCACTGATTTTGATGCCGCTATTGATAAAGCGAATGACACAAGCTTTGGTTTATCAGCTGGTTTATTAAGCGACAGCGCAGCAGATTACGACCATTTCCTTCGTCGTATTCGCGCAGGTATCGTAAACTGGAACCGTCCTATCACAGGTGCATCAAGTGCAGCACCATTTGGTGGTATTGGTGCATCAGGTAACCACAGAGCAAGCGCATATTATGCTGCTGACTATTGTGCATACCCTGTCGCTTCGGTAGAGCTTGAAAAAGTAGCAATGCCAGCGACATTAAGCCCAGGCTTAAAAATCGATTAATAATCGTAAATCATTATAAAAAGCAGCTTCGGCTGCTTTTTTTGTATGAGATGCTTGGCAAAGGTAGCAATTAAAAGCGCTTTCTGCTTAAATCTAAAGAGATAGTTTTTTATTAGGTGTGCAGTCGTATGGTTTTAGATAGGCAAGGGTACGATGATCTTGTCATGTATCTCACTCAAAATTTAGCGCTTTTTGAGAAGCCGGGTCAAATTAAACCAGGAGCTCCAACAGTGTTAGAGCTGATTGAAGACGTGATAGCAGAAAATGTCATGTTACTTTGCGAGCAACACACAGAGCTTAATACAGAACAACGCAGCCAAATTGTTCGCGAAGTCGACGGTATAGTATATGACTTACAAGAAGTGCTGAGCAGCGTTACAAATCACACAGTAACCGTTGAACAACACGCGTTTATTGATGAGTTTGCTGGATTAGTAAAAAACTTATTCGATAGTGCTGTTGTCGAAAGTGCCTAACTTATAAAGCACAACACAATTTCTAGTCTTTAAGCGAGCAGCTCAAAGTTAGCAACTCGCTTTCCTTTAAAGCTCACCTCTTATCCCTTGCATCTGTGTGTGACTTGCTTACAATCAAGCAAAATAACTTTAAGAGATAAAGCACATGCAAGCGAATGTAAAATGGGTAGAAGGCGATACGTTTATTGGCCTTTCAAATTCAGGTCACAATGTAGTTTTTGATGCAGGTAGCGATAGCGCTGCGCCAAGCCCAATGGAAATGGTTTTAATGTCAGCGGGTTGTTGTTCATCTGTTGATGTAGTTAGTATTTTAAAAAAAGCAAAACAGTCATTTTCTGATGTGCAAGTTAAGCTATCTGCAGAGCGTGCTGAGTCAGCACCTCGCGTGTTTACCAAGATTAATCTACACTTTGTGGTTACCGGTGATAATGTCTCTGAAAAGCACCTTGCAAGAGCGGTACAATTATCTGCTGAAAAGTATTGTTCTGTAGCCTTAATGCTTGATAAGACAGTAGAAATTACGCATAGTCATGAAGTTGTGCAAGAACAGGTAAAATAACGCTTTTTCCGAGCAGGAAATTCGTATAAAATCCGCGAACTTTTATTTCTGCTGGTGCAGGTTTCACTCGTTTTAAGGTTGGTTTAGCATGAATAAACCCTTCGATAAAATTAAGCTTCATGGCTTTAATAACTTAACTAAGAGCTTAAGTTTTAGTATTTACGATATTTGTTACGCAAAGACGGAACAACAGCGTAAAGAATATATTGAATATATCGACGAACAGTACAGTGCTGATCGCCTTACCGATATTTTAGGTGAAGTTGTGGATATTATTGGCGCAAACATTCTAAATGTTTCTCGCCAAGATTATGATCCGCAAGGCGCCAGTGTGACAATCTTGATCTCTGAAGAGCCAATTGAGCAACAAACAACGTATGACGTTGATGAAGCGCCGGGTCCTCTTCCTGAAACAGTGGTAGCGCACTTAGACAAGAGCCACATCTGTGTTCACACATACCCAGAAGCACACCCTGATGATGGTATTTGTACGTTCCGTGCTGATATCGAAGTATCAACGTGTGGCATTATTTCGCCATTAAAAGCGTTAAACTTCTTAATTCACAGCCTTGAGTCTGATGTTGTAACAATTGACTACCGCGTACGTGGTTTTACTCGTGACGTAGATGGTGTTAAACACTATATCGATCATGCAATTAACTCAATTCAGAACTACATGACTGAAGATACCAAAGAAGCGTACCAAATGATGGACGTGAACGTGTATCAAGAGAACTTGTTCCACACTAAGATGATGTTAAAAGAAACTGACTTGAATACTTACCTATTCGGTGTTTCTACAGCAGATCTTTCGGAAGAAGAAGAAGAAGTTATTTACTCTAAGCTGACCCGCGAGATGCAAGAAATCTTCTACGGTCGCAACTTACCAGACACTGAGTAAGTCACTATAGCTTTAAAGAAACGGCGCTTAATGTAAGTTACGCGCCGTTTTTTATAGTTACTTCACGAGTAATAGCTCTGTTTGTCTGCCGTTCAAGTACCAAACCCCTTTGTTATCAAAAAACGCGTCCTCTTCAAGCATTATGCGAATCTCTTTGTTCCAAGGTTTAATGAATACCGCATTATTTAACTCAATCGAGTAGGCTGTATTATTGTGAAGAGGGTAATCACCATCGCCTTCGACACCTTGCTGAGAGTCCCACATACCCAATGTTGTACCTGCACCATGACCATGATAACCAATTGGGTGTGTGTAGATTGTTGGTTTTAACCCTTTTGCAATTGCCTCGGCGCGTGATTCTTTCAGTACTTCGTTACCGGTTTTCCCTGCTTCAAAATGCGAGGTAAAAATATCTTGTAATTGATTGCCACGTTTTAATGCGTTTATTAGATACTCAGGGGCCTGTGACTCATTTTCTTTTAACACATAAGCATGTTGTTGAGTGTCAGTATTTAAGCGCAAATAGGTAATACCAAAGTCAACATGCAGCAGATCACCTTCTTGAATGATTTGTTTATCATCTTTATTAAAACTGGTCTCATGGTCAAAAGTTGTTTTATCAGCACGTTGTATACTGACGCTTGGGTGAAACCATGTTTGCAGTTTTAAATCCCTTACTCGTTCTCTAAACCACCAAGTTAAATCTGTGGTTGTTGTTTTGCCAACAGTGATGACTTTACTTGAAAACCCCTCTGCAATAATTTGATGCGCAATGGCGATCGCTTTTTTATACATTGCTATTTCTTCAGGTATACGTTGTTCTAGCCAAGCTACTGCGAGGGGCTCTGCAGACATAAGTTTATTAAGGTATTTGTTTGGGAGAGCACTTTTAAGTGCATTAAAATCGCTAACAACGAGTCCATCTGCGTGAGCCCACGTTTTCGATGTGTTAAGTGCGATATTTTTGGGTTGATATTGCTCAATCAGTTCAACTAAGGCTAACCATTGATCTGGCTGCTGCTGTTTGTCCCATGCTTTTTTAAATACAGTACCTATGCTGTAGGGCGCAATTGCGAGTGCATCAACTTCGCCTTGTTTATTACGTGCAAAAACAAGTATGGTTGTTCGCCTTGCAGAAAGCCAAGTAGCGGGTAGAAAGGTTTTTAAAATAGGGTCTTCATTATATTCTCGGCTAATCATAAGCCACATATCGATGTTATGTTGCTTCATAAGCGTTGGTAAAAGAGTTTTAACTCTAAGCTCTGTTATTTTATCTATAAAAGCAGCACGCTCCTTCATTGGCAGTATCGAAAATTCACTTGCCTTAATGGGTAATGTCCATAAGGTATATAGCATTAGCGCTAGCATGATGTTTGTTTTGTTTAGCACGTTGTTATTTCCTTTATTCTTTTTATGCACAGCTTCAAAACATAGCAACACTATATACAATAAACGAGTAATTTAAGATGAGTTGCAGCTTTCTAAGTGGAAACTCGCTTGCTAGAGTAAGATTTAAATATCTGAAGAAATTTAAGGATAGATATGTCAGTTGTTCTCTCGCAGTCAGTATTTTTAGCAGAGCAAGTTCGTGACCATGAAGGACCTGCAGCTAAGCGCTCTGGCGTAACCTTGTATGATCTTATGGAGCGAGCAGGGCTGGCGACTTATCAGCAAGCTATCAGCTATTTTCCTAAAGCAAGTACATTCGTTGTGTTAGCGGGCGTTGGTAACAATGCCGGCGATGGTTATGTTGTTGCTCGCTTAGCTAAACAAGCGGGCAAACAGGTTACGGTTATTGCAGCAATATCTGATAAACCGCTCAAAGGCGATGCGCTCAGTGCTCAGCAAGCTTGGCTCGACGCTGGAGGAGCAATGACCGCTGATGCCAGTGCTATTGAGCAAGCAGATATCATTATTGATGGCCTGCTTGGCACGGGAATTCAAAGCAAGGTACGCGAGCCTTTTTCAACCTTGATTAAAGCAGCTAACGAAAGCCAAGTGCCGATAGTTGCTATTGATCTACCTTCAGGCATTCATGCAGACACAGGTGTCGTACAAGGAGTCGCAATAAAAGCCGCGGTTACTGTGACTTTTGTGGGGATTAAACAAGGTTTAGTGACAGGGCAAGGTAGAGCGCATGCAGGGACATTAGAGTTTAATGATTTAGGTATTGAAGATGCCTTTTTAAAACAGACATCACCCACGGCTGAGCTTATCAACTATCTGAACCAAGTTAGGCTTCCTGAGCGCGATAACAACAGCCATAAAACCAGCCATGGTAAATTGCTGTGTGTTGGTGGTAATGTCGGCACTGCAGGCGCTATTCGTTTAACTGCAGAGGCAGCGCTTCGCACCGGTGCGGGTATGGTCAAAGTGTATACCCATAGTAGCTCTATTCTACCAGTGAGTATTGGCCGGCCAGAACTAATGGTGACAGATACAAACCTGATTAGCGCCCTAGAGTGGGCAACCTGTGTTGCTATTGGCCCTGGACTTGGTCAAGGCACTTGGTCGGAAACAACCTTTGAAGCAGTAATGCAGTATTGCTTTACTAATAACAAGCCATTGGTTATTGATGCAGATGCACTTAATTTAATGGCTCAGCATGCTTCGTCATTCCCATTAGCTAATACCGTTATCACACCACACCCCGGTGAGGCTGCAAGGTTACTTAATTGTCGCGCTAGCGATATTGAAGAAAATCGCTTTCATGCGGTAAAGCAGCTCGCACGTAGCTATACCACTACTTGTGTACTCAAAGGCGCTGGCAGTTTAATTGGTGATAATAACCAAACATGGGTGTGTACCGACGGTAACCCAGCACTTGCGGTTGGCGGCAGTGGCGATGTATTAACAGGTATCATAGCGGCATTGATCGCACAGGGGCTTACTCCTCAGCAAGCAGCGTGTTTAGGTGTAACCTTACATGCAAAAGCCGGGGATATTGCCGCAGAGCGTGAAGGCGAAAGAGGTATGTTAGCGAGTGACTTGTTTGCGATAGTGAGGGAGTTGGTTAACTGAGCCGTCAGCCGTCAGCCGTCAGCCGTCAGCCGTCAGCCGTCAGCCGTCAGCCGTCAGCCGTCAGGTGATCTGACTCCATAAAAGTAGACACCTTTTTGGAGTCAGTAATCATGAAAGTAAAACCATATCGTAAACATTCACTCGAATTTAAAATAAAAGTCGTTCAAGAGTCGTTAGACACCACAGATACAG
>NZ_JBECOT010000056.1:0-24897 GCF_040104395.1 Pseudoalteromonas sp. BZA4 | reverse complement strand
AAGAAGAAGAAATTTATAACATCAGTTACTGGAAAAAGCAGGAGTATTGAATTATTGATTGAAAAAGATCAGTTACCTGAATTTAAGTAAGGGCAACTGATCAAAATATATGTGAAAGAGTACTAGTTCCTAGTTCCTAGTTCCTTTCCCATTTGGCTCACTTCACCACTGGCCGTGGGCGCATTAACCAATGGAAAATAAATATCAAACCAAAGAACACCGATACGGCTAAAGCACACAACACAATAATGTTGGTTGGTAAGAACGAATCTGTGCTGTAGCTGTAGCGCTTTAATTCTTGCTCGGCGGTTAACTTAGCTCGTTCGGCTTTGCTAGGTAAAACAAACTCATGAAACGAATCTGTTGGTTTTGCTTCTGTACGGGCAAGTTGCGCACTTTTTTGCTGCCATAACATATCAAATTGCTGAAACTGAATTTGCTTATTTTCAAGACACGACTCAAGGTTTTGCAACTGTAACGAACGAGCAGCACAACGTGGCGGCATAACATAAAAGCGCTCCCATGCTGCTTGTTTGCTGATGTAGGCTTGCTCAGTTAATGGCTTTGCCAAAGTGTTTTCAAGCTCAGTAATATCAGGGTTATACAAAGACGACTTTAGCTCAGCAATTTGCTCTTCACTAAAGCAGGTTTCAGATATTCGTGCCGACAAGCTTTGAATGCGCTGTTTATAGGCTTCAATTTTGTCGAGAAGATTGGTTTTACGCAGGGCTATTTGTAGCTCTATACGTTCGGCTTGCATGCTTTGACATGCATCTGAAGGAGCGCTTTGCTGCGCCCAAGCAAAAGCGGGCAACAACAAGGCTGTTGTCATTAAAATCCGTTTAATCATTAATTTACGTCACTGTAAAAGTTAGAGGTACAGATTATCAGTTTCTAATAAAACTGCAACAAATCTGCGGCAAATTCATTAAAAAGGTTGATCTATCATCACCCAAAAATTTGCCCCTTCTTTTGAATTAGCAAGCTCTGTTCGAACGACTAATCCCGACATCATAGCTCTTAACGAAACACCATAATCATAGTGGTAGTCTTGCCATAATGTATCCAAGGTTAAATGAGGTGACACACGACCAGCTTCAACAAAGCCAACTAACTGAAACCAATCTAGCTTCAAAAACTTTAACCAATTTACATCTGCAATTGGATTGTATTTAAGGGTATAGCGATATTCGAATGCCCCATAAATAGCGGCTTTGTCATGAAATCGATAAAAATCATAACCCCGTAAACGCTTAAATCCTCCTAATGTAGCGCCTTCGTTATACGGTGCAGCATCAGAGATAAACTTAGTGCCATCAAGAGTGTGATTAACTTGCCAGCTAGGTGAATAAGCAGCCCAAAAATTAAATGCTAAAATACGCTGATGAGCAAATTCACTTGCCCCTAAAGAAATAAACTTACTGCCATTAAACTGCCACAAATCCCAATCATAAATATCGTCACTCCCTGGCATTGATTGGCTATAGGCAAGATACTGCCTGCTTCCGTAACTTGGGTTAGTTGCAAAATCGGTGTTGTCATATAGAAGGCCAAATTCCATTGCTGAAATGCTGCCATCTTGTGTACCCTCATTAAATTCAAAGCTTTGCGAGCGCCTAAAATAGCGTGCAGTTGCAACCATTACACCCGATTCCAACGGGTTCCACTGTGCCCCGCCCGATGGCTCAGAAACCAACAAGCCATCTTTAAGTTGGTAACGCACCATACCTGTTTGCGATGTTGCGCCAAACGGTAAAGCGTATTCGATGCGAGCATCAAACCAATTAGAGCTACCATCGGCTTCTAAATACACCTCGTTTGAAGAGTCATTACTACCGGGGAACACGGCGTTGTCAGCAATGGGCACTTTATGGCCTCCGGTATAAGCTCGCTGATCAGGAAAATACGCAGCTATGCCACTGGCACTAAAATACCAGCGTTCTGAATCTAACACCTTATAGTTAAACAGGCCAGCCCACGCGCCTTCGCTCACGTCACCTTTAAATGCAGTTGCGCCAACGGTCATTTGTGGTTGATGGTAACCTTTGATCATGCCACCCACACCAAAGTTAAGCCCCATGGTATCGGTGCTAAATAAGTAGGGAAGCACTAAAGACTCGTGCTTATTATTCGCGCTCTCAACACGCTCAATACTTGCTTTTACACGGGAAATATCAGCATTGGCCGTTAGGCTTGCAGCCACACAAACGCCACAAAAAATAACTTTAAAGTTAAGCATTACTAGCTCCTTTAGTAAGCGACTTAAATAAGCATAGCTGGTGCTTAAAAACTTTAAAATGATTTAACGCAAATGTTACTGATGAAGTTGATAAAACTGCTGATCATCTAAAGCAAATTGAGCAAGCAACCAATCTTTAAACAGCTGTACTTTTTGCCATTTAAAATGTTCGGGCGGCGCAGCAAGGTAGTACTTATATTGGCAGTGATACTCATAGTTTGGATAAATCTCTAGCTGACCAAGTTGCAGTTGAGTTTCGATTAAACGTCGCCTTACCATTGCAATGCCTTGCCCTGCTAACGTGGCTTGAATAACCAGTGCAGCGTTATCAATTTCAAGTGCGGGGAGCGCATCTGGGCTTACAGCTAATTGCTGAGCCAAAGTTAACCAACCGCGCTCTGCGTCTGGGCACACATCTTTAATTAGTTTTTGTGCCAGAATCTGCGGTTTAAGGGGTTTATTAACATCAATGGCACCGGGTTTATAAGCCAAAAATAGGCTGTCGTCGCTGATAAGCTCACTGTGCAAACCTGGGTAGTTTCCTTGACCAAATCGAATGCCTAAATCAACTTGCCCCGCTGAAAAGTCGGCAAGTTGATCGCTTGGTTCAATACGCACTTTGATATTGGGGTATTTGTTTTGAAAGTCGCTAATACGGCCCAGTAACCAGCCACTGGCGAACGAAGGCAGCACAGTTAAGTTTAACGTATTCGGGTGGCTATCTTGGCTAACAGCCTGCACACCTGCCTGTAAATGACTAAATCCCTTAAGTACATGGGGTAATAGCTGTTCGCCTTGGCGAGTCAGCTCAACATAACGGGTATGACGAGTAAACAAGCTGCAATCAAGCTGTTGTTCTAACAAGCGAATTTGTTGGCTAACCGCAGCTTGGCTAACAAACAATTGCTCTGCCGCAAGCTTAAAACTACCTAACTCTGCCGCGTGCTTAAAATACCAAAGGCTTTTTAATGGAGGTAACTGCATACGCTTTTATGGTTAATAAAAACTTAAGCATAGGTAATTTTTAATCGTTTGTCAGTAGTAGTAACACGAGTAATACTCATATTGCCAACCGCGACAAGACAAGGACAACCACTATGAAATACCTCGTTATTTTATTACTTTTATTTACCACAAGCTTTAGTTATGCCAACCAATCAGTACTTACTCAGCTTGATACCGATGAAGGCTACCCTTATAAAAACTTAATTAAAAAAGTAGAGCGAGTAGAGATTCGCTATGTAGAAAACAGCCATTCGGTGATCTGCAAAGTCAATGTGCAAACACTGCACAACCAATACATGGGCAAAGAACAAACAGTCTCAGCCAAATTATTTGCAAAACGCCCAATGGCCGCGTGTTTAACCCGCGAAAAAGCTAAGCAAATCCTGCATATGCTGTAACCATTTCAACCTTGTAAAACTAGGCTACGAATAGCTGTACTTCCCCAGTAGCCTAGTTTTTTCGGCACTAAAGTACATCTCCTGCAATACCTTCCTCTGGGTTTAGCTGCTGAGACGAACGTTCGACCTTAACAACCCCACAGATCGACTAACATCTAATATCTGATCACTAACGACTCAAAACCTGGGTTTAATTGCATAGAAGAACACACGACCTAACAACCCCACAGGTCGACTGACACCTAGTGCCTAGAGCCTAGCACCTTTCCCCTTATACCTCGCACCTCGTATCTCGCACCTCGCATCTCGCTAACTTTGTCTCAACACACCTCCACCTTCTCTACCTCAACCGGCTCTGCCAAGGCATTCTCATAAAACGCGAACACCGCTTTGGTATAAGGCTGAGCATAATGCTCATCAAGGGCGGCTTGCGATTCAAACTGCTCAACTAAAAATAAACAACGCTGCTCTTTACTCGCAAACAGCTCAAAACGATTACAACCAGGCTCTGCACGAGTGGCTGCTAATATGCCCTGTAAACGCCCTTTACAGTCGTCAAATAATGCCGCCTTTGGGGTAATTTTTGCCACGATATTAATCATACTGACTCCTTACTAAATAACTTTAAAACCAATGCCCTAATTGGTGGGGCAACCGTAAATGCCACCACAAACGCAGCAGGCCATGCATTAGCAAACGCCTTCATCCAACTTAGAAAAAATGTATCGCTTAGCCCTAAGTTGACATAAGTAACCCATGCCGAAAGTAAAAACGACATTAAAAACGAAAATGCCGCAGTAAAAGTAAAATGAATTTTCATATTTCCTCCTTGGCGTTACTATATTTGCACAGGCCAAGTGGCAACAGTCACGAAAATGCAAACTAAGATTGAGGGAGTCGTATGCTGGATGATCTGCATTTATTCATTGAAATAGCGCGCCGTAAAAGCATGAGCCAAACAGCAAAAGATTTAGGACTGAATCTATCGACCCTATCAAGGCGCATTCAGGCATTAGAAGAGAAACTCGCTGAGCCATTACTGCAACGTACAGCCCGAGGCATTGTGTTAACCGCCAAAGGTGAATCACTGTATAACGAATTAGGCGAGCAAGTGCTTGCTCTTAACAGCCAGCTTGAGCAACTAAATGACTCACCCACCGCAAAAGAGTTTTACCTGTTGTGCCCACAAAACATCATTGCGGGCCCACTGATGGGGGCCGTTAATCAGTTTGCGATGGCAAACCCTACGCTAAACCTCCACATTTACCCAAGTAATGCCAACAGCCAACTAAGCCAAAAACGTTTTGACTTAGCCATTCGCATTGGCGAACAACAAGATTCAAGTTATTTTCAAAAGCGCCTAGGCATGATTGCAATAAAGCTGATTAAAAAGAAAGATGCCCCAACTTCAAGGCTGATATTGCCCTATTCAGAGTCACAACTTCCCAGCGGCTTACTTAACAAACTAAAAACCGAGTATGAACAAATAAGCTTTTGCTTTGATATTACAATCGCCAGAAAAATGGTTGAAGCAGGCTATGGCATTGGCTTACTACCCATGAGCGAAATTTGCTGTATAGAAGACACCAGCAACTTTAGTTATATCGACTCACCCCACAACATTCCCGCAAGGCCAATTTACGCCCTCTGGCCACATTCACGCACACCATCAGCGAATGCCCAGTTGTTGATAGAACAACTCCAAACCAATATTTCAGACTCACCGAGTTTACAAGGAGAGGTGTTGAAACTGTAGTTGCGAGATGCGAGATGCGAGATGCGAGGCATTGTAGGTCGGGCTTTAGCCCGTCAAACAACTCAATCTTTAAACCAACGATAAAGACCAAACACAAACAACATGGCCGCAATACCAGCCAAGGCTAATTGCCAAATTTTAAGGTCATTCAACTTTGTTAATTGAGGACCAACACTCTCATTTAAAGGAGCTGAAGCTTGTTTAACGGGTGCTTCGATTATCGGATTCTTTATCACGGCTTGGCTTGTAGTTTTATTTGCATTAATTTCTGTAATGGTCGGCTTTACAGTAATAACAATATCTTTATAATCTGCTTTAGCTTTACCACTCCAAGCAGATTCAAATAGCGCCTTTTGCTCTGCTTTATTTTCGCTACACCATACAAAATCAGCTTGCTTCATATCCTTCGCTCTACAGCGATACGGTAATTGATAAAATTGCCCCCAAGCATGGCGCTTTTTATCGTCATTATATGAGTTTGAATACACAGTAGAGTTATGTACTTTGGTGTTTAAAAGTGCGGTAGGGTTCGAGCGATACGTATAATTACCGCCATTACCAGTACTTCTTTTTGGGTGTTTGCAGTGTCTCGCCAGCAGCGTAAAAAGCTCATCTAAACGTTGATTCCACCGTTCACCTTGCCTAGCCGTGTAGCTACGATTCATTCTTTTACGAATGCCCTCGCGCTCAGCCTCAATACTATCGCAGCGACTTTTTGAATATTGCTCTTCAGCAACCGTGTTGAAACTCGCAAGCAAAGTAGCGAGTAATAAAATCCATTTATTCATAACATTACATCTGTGTAATTTGGTTGTAATTACTCCCTATGTGTTAGCTAGGGAGATATTTATTCGATAAAAGCTTGCTAAAACAATTGCTTTATTAAACTTTCGATGCAAATTGCCTACTCAAACTAAGCATTAAATTTAGTCTCTATCAATTAAACCTTAGAAATATTTAAGCTTCTTTGCACAGCTTGATAGCAAATAGCTTTTTGCATAGCTCCATCTATTTGATTTTGGCGCATCGACAATATAGTTTTTGCTAACTGTCTATGGGAAACAATCGGAAATGGTGGTCGCTGCTTCAACTCTATAAACCAACCTGGAAAGCACAATATTGGGGTTATTTTTGTTTGAAAACCAGTTGCTCCACTTAACCATTTATAAACCCAATTTGCTTGTATTTCTGCTTGTTCAATTGGCTTGTTTTCATTCCAAGATGGAAAGGCAAGTAGATTATTTTCGAATCGGACTTTGTAGTTTGTATCATCTTTAACGCGCTTATGCCTTCCTTTTGTTTCAATCGCAAAAACACCATTAGGCCCAATAACTAAGTGATCAATATTAAACCCATCAGCTTGAATATCATGAAATATTTGATACCCATGAGATTGAAGCTCAATTAATTCAGATGCAACAGCTAACTCAGCGTCTCGTCCTAGTTTTAGTTTAATTAACTGGTCTGATTCAAACCACGATTTTCTGGCGGTGTAAATTAAACCGACAATAATTACAATTATAAAAAAGTAGTTCAATTGACCGCTTGCCAACATTTCGGTAATCCCTTTGAGGGCAAACGGCATTGTAATAATCAATGCAGCTAAACCTATGTAACCAACAACATTAAAGATCTTATCGTTTACTTGATCGTTAAGTGTTTGTGCGGCTACTCGAGTAAATTTTTTTCGATCTACAGGTAACTTGGCTTGCTTCTGGTGAAGCCATACTCTTAAAAAAATAACACCTAATATTGAATATATTCCTCCTATTACAAATAAGAGGCTGAGTCCTTGTGCTATGAAGTTATCCATTTCAGGTCCTTGTTCTGTTAACTCCCTCTTTATACATCAATTATTTAATAATGTCGCGTTGGCGACGGCAACCAAAGAGAAGTAAACGCCGACTTCTCTTTGGAATCTCTCGGCGCCCCGAGGTTCACACTGTTCCCTCTATTTGAATTAATTAAATGAACGTAAACAGCGTAGATAGGCCATCCGTGGCCAAGCTACGCTTTTTACAGCATCCATGCTGTAAATTACTCATAATTAATTCAATTTCGGGTGTGAACACGGGGAAAACCTCAGCAATCGCCTGCAACTGAACAATGAGTTATTTCTTGTTTTCATTAGCTATTTCAGTAAACTGGCTGTAAGTAACAGGGAGTGGTTTATGGAACAGGTTGGCATTTACGAGCAGCTTATTACTCAAGTGATTGAGCAGAATTTAGATCGTAAGCAATTTTATGTAGGAGAACGCCAACTAGAATCTGCCGAAGCCGCAACTTGGTTAGCTCGATTTTTAGGAAAATTAGTCGCACATGCGATTAATGCTATCCCCCAATCAAAAGATCGATTAAGCGAACAAATTGATTTAGCTAATAACTTAGTTTTATGGCTTAAAGATCATATTAAAGACGATGAGCTAATCAATGAAAATCTCATAGATAGCCAAGGTAAAATACTTACAGCTCTATTCAATACAGAAAACCCTGTAGCAACTAATCTCAAAGACTACTCAAACAGCATTTTCCCACTAACAGGTCTTACGCAAAGTGAGCTATTTTGTGGCGCAAATGCTGGCCTATCTCTTGAGACTGAGCTTAAGAGAGAAATTAAATCAGCTGATACTATTTATTGGCTCGTTTCATTTATCAAATGGACTGGACTGCGGATATTTAAAAGTGAGCTAGAAGCCTTTACAAGAAAAGGTAATAAGCTAAAAGTAATCACCACCTCATACATGGGTGCAACAGACGCTAAAGCAGTTGAGTTCTTAGCTAGCTTACCCAACACAGAAGTAAAACTAAGCTACAACAATCAACAAGAACGTTTACACGCTAAATCTTACTTATTTATGCGTAACACAGGTTTTCATACAGGCTACATTGGTTCATCAAACTTATCACATTCAGCACTCACCAGCGGCCTTGAGTGGAATTTAAAAATCACCGCGCAAGAAATACCGCATATTATTGCTAAAACTAAAAGCACCTTTGAAACCTACTGGCAGTCGCCAGATTTTGAATTATTTAGCGGCAAAGTTGAATGCAAAGAAAAGCTAATAAACTCACTTAATGAGCAGCGTGGTAAAGGCCAATCAAGTAACCAGTTTTATTTTGATATCACACCAAAAACTCATCAATTAGCTATTTTAGAAAAACTAAGTGTTGAACGAAGTGTTCACGATCGATTTAGAAACTTAGTGGTGGCTGCAACAGGCACTGGCAAAACCATCATATCGGCATTTGATTTTAAAACCGTGTATGACAAAAAGCCAAATGCCAATTTTTTATTCGTCGCGCATCGAGAAGAGATCCTCACTCAAGCACAAAGCGCCTACCGTGGTGTGCTAAAAAATAACGATTTCGGCGAGCTTTGGGTCGGTAACTACAAGCCTCAAAGATACAACCAGTTATTTGCCTCAATTCAGACTCTTAATAATCAAATCGACAACATGAAGTTGAGCGCTGATTTTTATGATTACATTGTTATCGATGAAGTACATCACGTAAGTGCAGCAAGTTACCGCGATATTCTTAGCCGCTTTAAGCCAAATATTTTATTAGGCTTAACGGCCACTCCGGAAAGGCAAGATGGTGCAAATATTTTGGAAGATTTCTGTGGTGTAATTGCTGCAGAGATCCGCTTACCAGAAGCAATAAATCAACGCCATTTGTGCCCATTCCAATACTTTGGGCTTGATGATGATATAGATTTAGCCAAAGTAACTTGGCGTGGCGGCCGTTATGATATTAGCGAATTAAGTAACCTCTACACTGGCGAAGACAGCCGTGCTAATAAAATCATATCGAGCCTCAATGAAATCGCCACTAACATTGACAAAATTAAAGCCTTAGCATTTTGTGTTAGCCAAGATCATGCTGAGTTTATGGCTAGTAAATTTAACCTTGCAGGTATAAGTGCAGACGTACTTACTAGTAAAAATACTCATGAGCGCAGTCACAAACAACAAGCGCTTAGACGAGGTGAAATAAAGATCCTCTGTGTAGTGGATATTTTTAATGAAGGGGTCGATATCCCTGAAGTTGATACTTTGCTCTTTTTAAGGCCAACCGAAAGCTTAACGTTATTTTTACAGCAGTTAGGACGAGGCCTGCGCTTACCTGACAATAACCAAAAACAATGCTGCACCGTTCTCGATTTTGTTGGTAACGCTCGCCCAGAGTATGACTTTGCTAATAAGTTTCGAGCTCTAATTGGCAAAACTAACCAGTCAATAAAAGCAGAAATAGAAAATGACTTTCCGCATTTGCCGTTGGGTTGCAGTATAGAGCTGCAAGAACGTACCCAAAAAGCAATTTTGCGTAATATTCAACAGGCAACTAATAGCAAAAGGCGCTTGCAACAGCTTATAAGTAGCTATTCACAACATACTAACGCCCAACTATCTCTAAGAAACTTTTTAACCATAAACCCTCAAGTGACGTTAGAAGATATTTATAAACCGAAGGAAAATAAGCTCGGTGGCTGGCACTGGTTAATAGGTGATGAAATACCAGTAGAGCAAGTCGATATTTACGCTGCGTATTATCGTGCGATCAACACTCAATTACTTAGTTGCAACTCACTGAGCTATTTGAGCTTTTTACGCGATTTATGTAACAGCGACTTTGCAATTGAAATAACGCCTGAAAATCAACAATACGCTCTAATGGCTCATTACAATTTTTGGGATAACACTGGTACAAGTCTAGGATTTAAATCTCTTAAGCAAAGCTTACAAGCACTAAAAAACCCGCTATTACAACACGAGTTATCAGAAGTGATTACGCTTTTAATAAATCGAATTCACCAACAAGAAAGTGATTTAACGTGTCTCCCTAATCACGCAATAAAATTACACAGCCGTTATACACGCCAGCAAATATTAGCTGCATTTGGTGCACATACGTTTGATAAAAAATCGACTGCACGCGAAGGCGTATTAGAGTTCAAAAAACAAAATTTAGAATTACTTTTTGTAACTCTCAACAAATGCGAAAAGACCTATTCGCCAACAACGCTATACCATGACTATGCAATCAGCCCTACTCTGTTTCATTGGCAAACGCAAAACAGCGCACGACCAGAACACGGCCGCGGCCTAAGCTACATTCAGCACCAACAAACAGGCAAAACCATCTTGTTGTTTGTGCGTGAACAAAGCAAAGATGAAAACGGCAGAACAATTGGATTCGTTAACTATGGTGAGGTTAAATACCAAAGCCACAATGGCAGCCAACCAATGAATATTACTTGGGAGCTAACAAACTCCATGCCAAGTGAAATGTGGCATGAGGCAGGGAAGTTGGCTGTAGGTTAAAACCTAAGCTCATTAAGAATCATATTTGTACTTTGTCTGCGCGACTAAATCTAACGCTTGGACATTTTTACTTCCCGCCAACTCGAACCTATCTTTTGCAAGCCAAAGTTTTGCGCCATTGCTGCTTGCAACTTGGTATGCCCAGTTGCTTACTGCAAGGGATTTGTCTACATCACAATGAAAATAGCGAGTTAGTTCATCAGTGAGCAGCTGGCTGTGGCGATCTAGATTTTGATCTTGCCAACGTTCGCGGTGCAGCTGGGCTGCTAAAAAGTCGCGCTTGCTGTTATTACAACTTCGATGGGCGGCAACAAAGTTATGGCCTAAATCGTTAGCGTAGCGAGCAAAAGGAATAAAGTGATCAACTTCAATAGCACTTGTGAGTGGCTTTTGACAATAAAAGCACTGGCCTTTTTGTATTTCGACTAAAACTGGTTTTGCTTTATTAAGTGCTGTACGGTCGAAACCAAATAAAAAGTCATGCAGTTGGCTTTGAGGGCCAATAAGCGCTTGATTATGCTTAATGCTTTGAATCTTTTGTAACCATGCATTTTTAGCTAAATAGACAACTAAATCATAAAAGCGTCTAAAGCAAGCGGCTATGCCCGCATTTAGAGTGATATAGCTTTTGCCTTTTGTGTGCGGATATAAAAAGCACTCTTCTTGCTTAGCGAGAATTTGTAAGCGCCACAACGGGCCTGTTTTTAACGTGTCTAATGCAGCTTTGTAAGTGGTGTGCCAGTAAGGGCTTAATTTGAGCTGGCGCAAGCTACGAATATTGTTTTGCTGGCACTCATATAGCACCGCAATTACTTTTGATTGCGCACCCGAGTTTTGTTTTAGTAAAGCACTTTCACCACTATGAGCAGAAGAAAATGGTACAGCATGGTGCCAATATAGCTCTATTAACTTTTCAGCAAGCATAGCAAGATCAATGTTTAACTCGCTAGCTTCATACATCATTGGTTGCTCAACACAAACATCAGCCAACGCATGCAATAGTGCAAACTTATAGGTAGCACTGAAATCGCCTTCCACCAGCATACGCTGAATGTAAGCAATAAAATCGAGTTGCTGCTGCATGGCCATCATCAATCAAGCCTTATGTGTACTTTTTAAAAGTGCTAACGTTCATGAACTGTTCCCTGTTTGCATCTCATATTTGCCACTTATGCCTATAACGCATTGTTGTAGCTTGAATATTGGTGATTTAGTTTAGGAACAATCTAGCATGAAAAGCTATTGCAAATATAGGATTTTAGGTAGAGCTATACTCTAAAACCCATACAATATTGGGAGAGTTGCGGTATAGCCTGCTATACCGCATATAAATTATTAAATCGTTCTTCTATGCAGAATGGCGTTTAACCATGTTTCTGTGGCACGCTCTGGACGTTGGTCAGCGCTTTGCCATGACTTGAGGGTAAACAGGTCGGTGCCTTTGATAATACTCTCAAGAGCTTGTTCGTTTAGGTCGGTAAATTCGCGACCGTTGTGTTCGCGCTCGCCGTCGCCGTATTTAAACGATACATACACGATGCCTTGTGGCTTTAATGCGCGGGCAAGGTTATTGAATGCTTCTGTTAAGTCGTTTTTTGCTACGTGAATAAGGCTTGCGCAGCACCAAATGCCGTCGTATTTGGCAACGTCGTTTAGCTCTAGAAAACTGCTTACTGCTACGTCTTGGTTTAAATATTCTGACGCCAGCTTTGCCATAGCTGGGCTGATATCGAATGCATCTACGCTATAACCACGCTCTTTAAAGATGAAAGCGTCGCGGCCAGAGCCACAACCGGCATCGAGTAAAGCGCCTTTTTTTGGGATCAGCGGTAAGAACTCGTCATAAAGTTCATTAAGGTCTACATCGAGTGTGGCATCGACAAATGCTTGCGCATTTTGGTTGTAGTATTCGACGGTTTTGGATGCCATGTTACTTCCTTTATATTGGCAAGATTGCTTGGCGCTAAAATACCATTAAAGCTAGGTAACGCAAAGGATGAAATGTGATTTTAAATGCTAAAAATCAACGATTTTTGAATGGATATTAGAAGTTAGTTGGAGGGAGGAAGAAGGTAGTAGTTACGAGGTGCGAGATGCGAGATTATATACTTTTAACTCAACAACATTGCACAATTGGCAATTTACTAGCACTATTATGTATTAAGAAGACTTTAGTCTGAGGTAAGCATGCACGACAAGCAAACTCATTGCCAACCAACAGGTTGCAATAACTGTAAAGACAAATTAGAACTTGGTTTTGATTTTACAATGGCTTTTCAGCCAATTATTGATTGCACCGATAAACATATTTTTGGCTATGAGGCATTAGTTAGAGGGCCCAATAATGAGTCGGCTTATTCTGTTATCTCACAAGTTAACGATGAGAACCGTTATACCTTCGACCAGCTTTGTCGTATTAAAGCTATTTCGCTTGCAGCTAAGCTGAAGCTTGATTCTATTTTGAGTATTAACTTTTTACCTAACGCGATTTACAAACCTGAGCGCTGTATTAGAACAACCCTTGAAGCTGCTAAGCAATATGACTTTCCGGTAGAACAAATTATGTTTGAGTTTACCGAGGTTGAAAAGGTTGAAGACAGTACGCACATCAAACGTGTTGTTGAGTATTACCAATCACTCGGGTTTATTACCGCAACCGACGACTTTGGCTCAGGATATTCTGGTTTAAATTTACTGGCTGATTTTCAGAGCAATATTATTAAGCTCGATATGGAGCTGATACGCGATATTCACCTAAATAAAGCACGCCAAATCATAGTGAACCATTGTATTGCTATGTTTGAAGAGCTCAACATTACCGCCCTTGCCGAAGGCATTGAAACAGTTGAAGAGTATCAATGGTTACGCCAAGCCGGGGTAAGTTTAATGCAAGGGTATTTCTTCGCTCGCCCAGGGTTTGAAAGCCTGCCAGAAGTAGATTTTAGTAAGTTGGATTAAGTACCAGTAACGAGAATCGAGTTGCGACAAAACGAGAGCGGTCAGCTTTCAGCGATCAGACGCGCGAAACAAGTTTCACGCCTACGGTGAATACATCAGGCGCTAGGTTTTGGGCGCTAGGCTCTAGGACGCGATGTTAAATCGCTGGTTTCTCGTATCTCACATCTCGTCACGCGCACCTTTTCCCTTTACTCTTTCCCCTCGTAACTTAATACATTTCCCGGCTAAAGCCAGTCCTACGGGAGAAACATTTGGCTCTGGGTGCTAGGCGCTAGGACGCGATGTTAAATCGCTGCTACCTCGCATCTCGTAACTTTACTCTTTCCCTTGTAGCTTGAAACTTATAACTCGTACCTTGCTAACTTCTTCCAGTATTTAATCGTATTTGTATTATAAATTTTTATTTAGGATGCTAGGCTGAATATTCTTTAAGCATATTGAGAAAGGATAATGATGTTTTTACGCATACTGTTAGTCTCAGCACTTGTTTTATGGTCTTCTGAAAACCTAGCCGCTAAAGAGCAGTCTCTTAGTTTTGATGCTGAGTTAAGCAATTATCAATACGACTTACCTGTACAGTTTTTTAATTTTTCGTCGCAAAATACGCCATTAAAAATGGCTTACTCTTACCTTAAGCCAAATAATAATATGCCAACCGTTGTGCTCATGCATGGCAAAAACTTTAACGGTCATTATTGGACTAATACTGCCAAGTACCTTAATAGCAAAGGCTATGGAGTATTGGTCCCAGATCAAATTGGTTTTGGTAAATCATCAAAGCCTGCCGATTATCAATTTTCGTTTGCTGTATTAGCCAATAACACTCATCAGCTAATGTCATCTTTAAATATTGAAAACCCTGTTGTACTTGGCCACTCAATGGGCGGCATGCTAGCAAGCCGTTACAGCCTAATGTTTTCTAGCCAAGTTAGTAAACTCATTTTGCTAAACCCAATTGGTTTAGAGAACTATTTAAATTATGTGCAATACAAAGACACCGATTTTTTCTTTAAAAATGAATTGGCTAAAACACCTGAAAAGGTTATTGCTTACCAGAAGAAAAACTATTACGACGGTAAATGGAATAGCTCCTACGAGCAATTAACCCATTTTATTAGTGGTCAAATTCAAGGCCCTGATCATAAGCATATGGCGTGGGTTAATGCTAAAACCTACGATATGATTTTTACGCAACCGGTCATAACGGAGTTTGATCAGTTAAACATGCCTGTGTCTTTAATAATAGGTACCCGCGACAGAACTGGCCCTGGCCGCAATTGGAAAAAAGCAAATGTTGACCATGAGCTTGGCCGTTACGATATATTAGGCAAAGCCGCGGCAAATATGATCCAAAAATCGCAATTAATTGAATTAGACGATATTGGCCACCTACCTCACATCGAGGATTTTGAACGCTTTAAGGGTGCATTAGACAAAGCGTTATCATTTTAATTTTGGCCGCGCGAAACAAGTTTCGCGCCTACGGTGAAGATATTAGGCGCTAGGTGCTAGATTCTGGGCGCTAGGACGCGATGTAAAATCTGCTACCTCACATCTCGCATCTCGTAACTTTACTCTTTCCCCTTGTAACTTGAAACTTTCTCTTTTTTAATAGCGTTATTAGGGGCTGATCTGTATAATCCGCGGCCTATTATTTACCCTATTGCTTGTTTATTTTCGCAGTTGCTGCGCCCATAACCCTGTCAGTATTTTTCTAGGAACAATTCGTTGATTTCAACCGCAAATATCACCATGCAATTTGGTGCAGAGCCTCTGTTTGAGAACATTTCAGCTAAGTTTGGTAACGGTAACCGCTATGGTTTAATTGGTGCGAATGGCTGCGGCAAATCGACCTTTATGAAAATTCTAAGTGGTGCGCTTGTGCCAACGTCTGGCAATGTGTCGATTGCACCGGGTTTAAAGCTAGGTACGCTAAGCCAAGATCAGTTTGCATTTGAGCAATACACTGTGGTTGATGCGGTGATCATGGGTGATGCAGAACTTTGGAAAGTTAAACAGGAGCGCGACCGTATCTACTCACTGCCAGAAATGAGTGAAGAAGACGGCATGAAAGTCGCTGAACTAGAAAGCGTTTTTGCTGAAATGGATGGCTACACAGCAGAAAGCCGCGCGGAAGAAATTTTGATCCAAGCGGGTATTGAGCAAGAGTTTCATTACGGCTTAATGGCAAACGTTGCGCCGGGCTGGAAGCTTCGTGTGCTTTTAGCACAAGCGCTGTTTGCAAACCCTGATATTTTGCTGCTTGATGAGCCAACCAATAACCTTGATATTCACACCATCACTTGGCTAGCTAACGAGCTTAACCAGCGTAAGTGTACGATGATTATCATCTCGCACGACCGTCACTTCTTAAACTCGGTATGTACACACATGGCTGATATCGATTACGGTGAACTAAGAATTTACCCTGGTAACTACGAAAAGTGGATCGAAGCCTCAAGCTTGCAACGCGAACAGCTACTTGCTGAAAACGCAAAGAAGAGCGCCGAAATTGACGAGCTACAAGAGTTCGTAAACCGCTTTGGTGCTAACGCATCAAAAGCGAAACTTGCTAGCTCTCGTGCTAAGCGCATGGATAAAATTAAGCTTGATGAGGTAAAAGCGTCAAGCCGTATTAGCCCATCACTTCGTTTTGACGAAGGCAAAAAGATGTATCGCCAAGCATTAGAGCTTACTAAGTTAGGTCATGGCTTTGATGGCGAAACCCTGTTCAGCGGCGGTGAGCTACTACTTGAAGCCGGCGCTAAACTTGCGGTTATTGGTGAAAACGGTGTTGGTAAAACCACCCTATTACGTTGCCTAGTGAATGAATTACAAAGTAACGAAGGTGTGGTTAAGTGGTCTGAAAATGCCAGCATTGGTTATTGCCCGCAAGACAGCAGTAAAGACTTTGATAACGACTTAACTTTATTTGATTGGATGTCGCAGTGGCGCACCGCTAAGCACAACGATTTAATGGTGCGTGCTATGTTAGGCCGTTTATTATTCACCGCAGACGACGCTAACAAAAAAGCCCGTAACTGCTCAGGTGGTGAAAAAAACCGCCTATTGTTTGGTAAGCTCATGATGCAAGACATCAACGTGCTCATTATGGACGAGCCAACCAACCACATGGATATGGAAGCCATTGAAGCACTCAATAACGCATTAAAAGATTACCAAGGCACGCTGATTTTTGTGAGCCACGACCGTGAGTTTGTATCGTCTTTAGCGACTCGGATCATCGATATTAAAGATCAACAGCTTATCGATTTTCAGGGCACGTTTGACGAATATATGGACCATGTTGCGCAACAAGCGCAATAACCCCTTCTTCGAAAAGGTGAGCAAGTTAGCTCACCTTTTTTGTTTACGTTCAGTTACATATTCACTTTACTGAATTACCCATTTTAGGTAACTTAAATTTCTTTGACTTCAATAGAACAATAAATTTAAGGGACCTAAATGAAAAAGCTCCTCAGCGTATCGGCACTGACTCTGGCTCTAACAGCCTGTGGTGGCGGTTCATCTACAGATAAAACGCCAGATGTAAAAGTAGAGCAAAATACTGCACCGACGCTTTCTGGCTCGCTCACTCTCTCAGCCAAAGCGCTTGAATCAACTAATTTAGTTGTTGATTTAAAAGATGAGCAAAACGACAGTGTGACAACCACGATTTTTGATAAGCCAGAGTGGCTGACTGTAACCACCAGCAGTAATCAAGTAACTTTTAGTGCAGAGCCAAGCTTATTCGAAGTAGCCAACCATGCTTTTACTGTAGAAGTTTCTGATGGTAAAGCGAGTAATCAATATACTCTAACCGTTAATGTCGCCGAGAATCGTGCAGCATGGCAACCTATTGAGCTTAGCAATAGCGAAGTGATGGGTAATTGGCAATCAAGCGATGGTAGCGTAGAGCTGGTATTTGCTACTGAAGATGCCGGGGTAATTGCTCAAAATGGTGAGTTAAGTCGTTTTGATTGGTCGAACCCTGATGTTATTGCACTAAATACCCAAGCGATTGATTGCTTGCATGAATGTAATCAACAAGCCCTTCTTGAAATGGAAGTGTTAGCTAAGCGCGATGATGCTATTCGTGTTAAGCTTTTTAATGTTTCAACCGATAAAGGCGAAGTAGTTACCCTTTATAAATCAAATACAGAGCTTAGCTCTGCGTATTATGTTGATATGGACGACAATACTTTTCACATGGTGAATCATTTAAACACCGAAGGTGAAGAAAGCTATTTTGAAGTATCGATAGCAAGCTATATTCCAACAGCTTCAGGCAGTACCACATCATTCCCTTATGCAGAGTTTTCGGCGACCTTAGAAGGTAAAACGTTAGCGATTAATGGCGACAAATTTATTACGAACAGCTATGCAAATCAGCTAAATAAAGAAGGCTACGAGGTGAATGTAGAGTTTGACCTTAACCTCGTTAATGCCGAAGTGGTTGCGCAGTTCGATAATTTTGCGGTGCTAAAACTGCAACATGTTCTTAGCTATCATGATGAAACTGACGCTGCTAATATTGCTGAGTCAGAAGAGCTAACTGAAGCTATGAAAGTGCAAACGTCGATTGTTGCATTACAAAAACTGACACCGATTGCGGTACCTGAGCTTAAAGTGGGTAAAACGTATACTGGTCGCTTAAATAATAAAAATTCAGATACAGGTGAAGGATTAACGTTTCGCTATTTACCATCATTTTTCACTATCACTGCCGCCGACACTGCAACGGTAACATTCAATACGCCTATAAGTACCGACTCGTTCAAGTGGCATTACAACTTAGACAATAATGGCGACACCGTTAAGGTAACCGGCAATGGCCTAGATACCAGCTTACAATTTTTCACTCAACCTGATGGTAAAACTCTCATGGTGCGCGAGCGAAATAAAGAAGAGCGTCAGGCTCGCTTAGGGTATGAATTTATAGAAGTGATTGATGATTCAACCATCACACTTGATGACTATAAGCACCTATTTAGCTACTTACGTCAAGACTACACCAGCGGCAACCTGAAAACATACTGGTTTATAAATGATGATGGTAAAGGCAGCTTCTATTACGCTGATCAATATGGCCTTGAAAACCGAGCTAACTTTACGCCAAATACCTATTGGCAATTTGAAGCTGATAACAGTATTAGTTTTGCAATGATGTCTCAGTGCCCAAGTGCATTTGATTACTCTAGCTGTAAGAATGAGGTGTTAGGCGATGATGAAAATTTATATGCCTCTTTAATTAATTTTAAAATTATTCATAAAGAAGCAGATAAATTCATTTTCGACCGCCTGTTTTGGCAGCGTATCTATAACTACAGCGATAAAGAAGTTGAAGAAAACATATACCAAAACAGTTATTGGTTAGGGATTGAAAAGTAAAGGAGTTTTCAGCTGTCAGACTACGTGTAGCAGCGGGTTTATCCCGCGTCATCGGCGAGTTATGGGTGCTGGGATTTAGGTTCTGGGCTCTAGGTCCTAGGCGCTAGGACGCGATGTAAAATCGCTGCTACCTCGTATTTCGCATCTCATATCTCGAACCTCGAACCTCGTTACTAGTTACTAGTTACTCGTAACTTTCCCCTTTCCCCTAGTAACTCGCTAACTTCTCTAAATAAAAAAGGCCACACAGTTTAACTGTGTGGCCTTTGTACTTAACGGAATTTTAAGTTAAATATCGAAACGGTCGGCGTTCATTACTTTCACCCATGCGTCGACAAAGTCTTTTACAAAACGTTCGTTGTTGTCGTCTTGTGCGTAAAACTCTGCGTATGAGCGTAGGATTGAGTTTGAACCAAACACTAAATCAACGCGTGTTGCTGTCCATTTAGTTACACCCGTGCTGCGATCAATGATGTCGTAATAGCCTTTACCTAGTGGTTTCCACGTATTAGCCATATCGGTTAGGTTGACGAAAAAGTCAGTACTAAGTGTGCCTACGTTATCTGTAAATACACCGTGTAAAGTACCATTATGATTAGTACCAAGTACACGCATACCACCAACAAGAGCGGTCATTTCTGGTGCGGTTAAGCCCATTAATTGCGTGCGCTCTAACATTAGCTCTTCTGCTGAAACCGCGTAATCTTCTTTGAGCCAGTTACGGAAACCATCGTGAATTGGCTCAAGTACGTCGAACGAGTCTGCATCTGTCATCTCGTCTGTGGCATCACCACGGCCAGGCGCAAATGGCACAGTTATATCAACACCCGCCGCTTTTGCTGCTTGCTCAACCGCTGCTGAGCCACCAAGTACAATTAAATCAGCGAGGCTTACTGGTTTGCTTAAACCCGCTTGTAATGACTCGAGTGCGCTTAATACTTTAGCTAAACGCTTTGGTTCATTGCCTTGCCAATCTTTTTGCGGTGCTAGGCGAATACGTGCACCGTTTGCACCACCGCGATGGTCTGAACCACGGTAAGTGCGGGCGCTATCCCATGCTGTTGCGATTAAGTCTGCTTGGCTTATACCACAGTTAAGTAGCTTGGTTTTAAGTTCGCTAATTTCGCTGTCTGATAAGGTGTAATCAACCGCTGGGATCGGATCTTGCCAAATCAGATCTTCGCTTGGTACATCGGCGCCCAAATAACGTGATTTAGGACCTAAGTCACGGTGCGTCAGTTTGAACCATGCACGTGCAAACACATCACTAAAGTATTCAAAATCATCGTTAAAACGCTCGATAATCTTACGATAGGTTGGATCCATCTTCATCGCCATATCGGCGTCGGTCATAATAGGATTTAAACGAATTGATGGATCTTCTACATCAACTGGTTTGTCTTCTTCTTTAATATCGATTGGTTCCCATTGCCACGCACCTGCAGGGCTCTTCTTAAGTTCCCACTCGTAGTTAAGCAGTAGGTAGCAATAGCCGTTATCCCACTTAGTTGGGTGGGTTGTCCATGCGCCTTCGATGCCAGACGTCATGGTATCGCGACCAATACCGCGTGAGTTGTGGTTGTTCCAGCCAAGGCCTTGCTCAAATACATCAGCTGCTTCTGGCTCAGGACCTACGTTTTCTTCACTACCATTACCATGGGTTTTACCCACAGTGTGGCCACCTACAGTAAGCGCTGCAGTTTCTTCGTCATCCATTGCCATACGGGCAAATGTTTCGCGTACTTGTTCTGCCGTTTTAAGCGGATCTGGATTACCATTCACCCCTTCTGGGTTTACATAAATTAAGCCCATTTGCACTGCTGCTAATGGGTTTTCCATGGTGTCTGGTTTGGCTACATTTGAATAGCGCTCATCGCTTGGAGCTAACCATTCTTTTTCAGCGCCCCAGTACACATCTTTTTCTGGGTGCCAAATATCTTCGCGGCCACCGGCAAAGCCAAAGGTTTTTAAACCCATTGATTCATATGCCATATTACCGGCTAAGATCATTAAATCTGCCCAAGAAAGCTTATTACCGTATTTCTTTTTGATTGGCCAAAGTAAGCGACGTGCTTTATCTAGGTTAGCGTTATCTGGCCACGAATTTAATGGCGCAAAACGCTGATTACCTGTACCACCGCCACCACGGCCATCTTCTAAACGGTATGAACCCGCTGAGTGCCATGCCATACGGATCATTAAACCACCGTAATGGCCCCAGTCAGCTGGCCACCATTCTTGGCTTTCGGTCATTAGGTTTTTTAAATCGGTTTTAACGGCTTCAAGGTCAAGAGATTTGAATGCTTCTGCGTAATTAAAGTCTTTGCCGTAAGGATTCGTTTTGCTGTCGTGTTGATGAAGAATGTCGAAATTGAGTGCGTTTGGCCACCAGTCGGTATTTGATTGAGCGGTGACAGTGTTACTACCATGCATTACCGGGCACTGGCCCGTTTTTCCATTACTCATTATGTGCTCCTCATAAGCTAAAAATATGACGAAACGCTAAAAAGTCGCTTTTATCCCTTTCGTCATAAAGAGAGATTTTCTAATAGTTATGAATAACTAATAGCAAATAAGTTCCTGTTGTTTAAAACTATAGGAGTTGTATATAAATAAAGCTAGATCCAGATCATGGTTTTAAATCGATTGCACCGATAGAAAAATCTGATTTGATTCATTTTATAAAACCGTCCATTTTATAAGGGTATTTTTTAACAGCGAGTAGCCCTTATGAAAACCATTAATCCTGACGTTGCTAGACAACTAAGCATTAACTTTTTTATCGCCAATTTACCTATTTTGATGTTAACAGGGCTGGTAGTTGCTTCGCTTGTGGGGCTAACCTTTAGAAGCTCGGTGTTGTTTTGGCTAGCGCTGTTGATAACGCCTTTGAGCATTAATTACTTATATTCTAAAAAACGTATTAAACAGTTTTGCAAAGACAACAAATGCTCGGATATTTCTTGTCTTGCTAAGCAAACTGATTAATTTTTAATTTTATTACCCAGTCACCAGATTATTTAGCCAACAACTTGTATAAATATTAATTAGTTATGTGAGCTTTTGCGGCAATTTGAAGGTGACAGTAACGCCGTTATCCGGTTTGCTGGCAATACTCACTTCGCCTTGCAGCGCTTGCGTTGCAAGGTTATAAACTATCGACATACCTAAACCACTACCGCCATTGCCTCGCTTAGTAGTGAAAAATGGCTCAAACACTTTGTGCATCACATCTTCGGCCATGCCATGACCATTGTCTTGATAGGTTATGGTGTAGCTATTGGTGTCGTTATCGATGCTTACAGCGATATCTATGCGGTTTTGCTCACGGCCAACAAATCCGTGCACACAGCTGTTATTTACAAGATTTAAGAATATTTGGCTAAGCGCCCCGGGAACAGTTATAAGCGAAAAGTCATCAACACAGTTGATGTTTACTTCAACATTATGACTTCGTGTAAGTGGCATTAAGCTATGTAAAATATTTTCAAAGTAATCTTTAATGTTGGTTTCGAGTAAATTAAGCGATGATTGATCAACCGCCGTTTGTTTAAAGTCACTGATGAGCTTTGCAGCCCGTTCAAGGTTGGTAAACGATATTTTGATACACTCGTTTAAATGATTCATGCCTTCAAGTAGGGCCGCTTTTGTTAAGGTATTTGAATCTATGTGTTTATTAAGCGTATTTAGCTTATCTTTTGCCGAACTATTTGCTGTGACTGCGATGCCAATAGGCGTATTAACCTCATGAGCAATCCCCGCAACAAGATTACCTAGTGAAGCCATTTTTTCGGCTTCTATGAGCTTTTCTTGCATCGCGGTCAGTTCAGATAAAGTTTTTTCAAGCGTACGCGTTCGTTCTGCAACACGTTGTTCTAGATGCTGATTAGCACGCTCAAGTTCTGCATTGATGCGTTCGTTTTCTTGTGCAGACAAGGCTCTGCCATAAAGATCAGCCAAAGCACCGATGAATGAACATTCGTCTTCTGTCCATTGCCTTGTTCCACCTATGTGCTCACAGCAAAATATACCAATCATTTTTCCTTTATAACGAATTGGCGCATCGAGCATTGCACCTATGTTAAGAGGTGTTAAGTAACTTTCGCTAAATTCATACGTAGCAGGGTCGGTATGAGCATCTTCGGCGGTAATCGTACGTTGGGTGTCGAGTGCTTTGAAATAGGCAGGATATGCATCACGAGGGAGCACTAACATTTGGATTTCTTTGCCGTTTTCTCTATCGAGTAATAACCGGCATTCAATTGCGGTGTTTTCTTCATTTAACAGCCAGATCCCTGCTCGGCCAATTTCTAGGCCATCAAGTACAGCATTCAGAATTAAGCGTTCAGCTAATTCAACATTGCCACTATCAAGATCAGAAGAAATCGATACTCCATACAGCAGTTGGACTAGTTGTTGGCGCATACTCTCACCTTTTAGTTTTACGACTTCTTAAGTCTAGACGAACATTGTGATTCTGACAGAACGAATATAAGTTTTTAAAAACTCATTAAGTATTAAGTAGTTGTTCAGATTAAAATGGGTATATTGTACCTAACTCCTGTTGATACCCCTTACGACTTTATGTTGTTTAAGCAGTTTGGCCAGCTCTCCCCCGAGCTGGCTTTTTTTTGCCTAGTCCACAATGCTCACGCATGTTACAGTTACCTCAGAAATCACTAAAAATTAATATGTCATGCGTTATACCTTAATTTTAATCACTTTTTTAATGAGCTTTAGTACATTTGCAGCAGCTCAAAATGAGCCAGAAAACCGCCCTGCATTAACCGAAGCAGAGCAACAACAAGCTCTCGATAAGCTTCAAGAACCTATGTATAAGCCCTTGTTAGAGCGCTATATTCTTGATGAATTAAAAGCTGTGCGCCAAGACCAACAAAAGCTGCGCGAAGATGTGACAAAGCAAGTTGCTCATACGCAACTAGATACTGCCGACCGTGCATTAACTTATACAACAGACACTATTAATAATGTGTTTTTCATTATCACGATTACTGCTTCAATTTTGGTTTTAGTCGGTTGGAATTCACTGCGTGATGTGAAAAACAAAGTAGAAGACATCGTAAACTCACGTGTTAGTGCGATCACACAAGAATACGAAGAGCGCCTAAAAGTACTTGAAGAAAAACTACGTGAGCGATCTGAAGAGATCTTATTAAACCAACAAAAGATCTCAATCACCAATGAAGTTCATTCTTTATGGATGCGTGCCAATTTAGAAAGCGATGTTGCAAATAAGATTGAGATTTTTGACGAGATCTTAAAACGTAAACCAGAAGACGTAGAAGCCATTGCCTATAAAGCAGATGCACTGTTAGAAATTAACGAAACAGGTGAAGCTATCGAGCTTTGTAATCAAGCATTAGAAATTGATAGCGACTACGGCTACGCATACTGGCAACGTGCTTGTGCATATGCGTTACTGCACAAACACGCCGATGCAATGGCTGATATTCGTATGGCCCTTGAGTATTCTCCTAACCTACGTAACGAGCTATTACACGAAAGCGCGTTTGCCAGCCTTCACGACAACGACAGCTTTAATTCGTTGCTAAACGAAACGGCTTAGCCGAAACCCGTGTAGCAGCGGATTTATCCCGCGTCATAGGCGCTAGGGTTTAGGTTCTAGGCGCTGGGATTTAGGCTCTAGGCTCTAGGCTCTAGGCTCTAGGCTCTAGGCTCTAGTACTTCATCACACAAGTTCTGACTAGTTGAGGGCACCATAGGCCCTCTGAAGTTTTTCACGAGCTAATTCAACATTAAACATCCAGTTTATACTTGTTCTTTCTTTATTCCTGCTCCATTCCC
>NZ_JBECOT010000055.1:0-24916 GCF_040104395.1 Pseudoalteromonas sp. BZA4 | reverse complement strand
CACCAGAGAGCACAGCGCTAATAGCAAGGAGAAGAATATCGATAAGTTCATGCTTTTTACAACGTTCAATGCGAGGATCTGTAATTGAATTAAAATGTTTCAGAAAAGTAGTGCTCATATTTATGCGGCCAAGTAATTATTATGCCTTGATCTGATCACTACTTGCTCTATAAGTTCAATTTATAATGATCTTGCCGTGCAGAGTATAGCGTGAATTGGTAGATTTGAGATTGGGTTTATTATTCGTTTCGCTTTATAATGGGCACATAATTTGTATTTGGTTGAGAGTGTATGAAAGCCATTTTTATTAGTTTTTTAATCGTTTTTTCCAGTCTGAGCGCGGCCAATAAGATTGATCTTGAGGCCAATATGAAAAACATGGGGCTTGCTTATAAAAACTCAGTGCGAGCAACTGATTTAGCCACCTTTAATACCGCTATCGATGAATTTATTGAGTTGTTAGAGACTGCCAAAACAGCTGATTTTAAACAGCATAAAACAGCGTCTTTAGAAGGGCTTGATAAAGTCATAAATCAAGCAAAGCAAGCTAAGCAACTTGCAACGACCCGTGGCCTTGAAGCTGCAAAAGCGCCGCTTAAATCTATTGATGAGCTACGTAAGAAATACCATGAGCTACATGAGCCGCCAGGTTTTTGGGAGTTGTTATTTGGCAAATAAAAATAAACTAACGAGTTAGATTTACTTTAATTTAAAAAAGGTGCCTCGGCACCTTTTTTAACGCTTTTTCTTTTTACCCTGAACTGCCTTCAAGCGCGGATTGTCTTTATTAATAACATAGACACGACCTTTACGCTTTACGATTTGGCAGCCCAGGCGGTTCTTCGCGCTTTTTAATGAACTTAACACTTTCATGTTCTTTCCTATAGCAACTACTTGCTCGCTAAGTTCTTGAAACGACGATTAAACGCAGCAACACGGCCATCGCTTGCAACGGCTTTTTGCTTACCGGTATAAAACGGGTGTGAATCGCTTGATACGTCAATTGGCACATAAGGGTAGGTTTTGCCCTCAAGTTCAACTGTGCGCGAAGTTTTAATTGTCGAACCAATAATAAAGTAGCTGTCTGCCGCTGTATCATGAAACGCGACTTGCTGGTAATCAGGGTGGATATTTGGCTTCATAATGGAACTCTTTGTTATGTGATAATGTAGCAATTATAGAGTGGTTGACTATTCAGATCAAGATAAAAATGATTCTTATTTATCTTGTTTTGTCTTAATTTTGTACAAGCTGAACAATCAATAAGCAGTTAGATTTAAAAAGCTGGATATTGTCGATAAGGCTGTTATAACTAGGTATGCGTGCTTATTTTAAAGAAGGATAAGGAAGTGAATGATAAAACTAGCCGTGAAGAACTAGATCAAAATGTAATGAACACGCTTCGCGATAAAGACCATTCTGTTTTAGCTAATCATGTAGACACCTTGTCGTGTACTCACAACGATATTATTGAGTTGTTGGCACAGTATTTAGCTCTGAGTGAACAAGATGATGATGAGCGTTTTGATACCTGGTTTGATAATCTAAGTAAAGAGCAACACACCGTTGTGAAGACTTTCGAAGTGTATCGTGGTCAGTACGAGCATTTAGATTCTTAATACTTGATCATGTTGTTTTTACATGAAAAAAGCCACCCGAAGGCGGCTTTGCTGATTAGCGCTAACTAATTAATCTAACATGTAAGCTCGCATGGTAATTTGCTCAGCTTGGCTTGAACCATAATCTGAAACAATCGTTCGAATATGGACAAAGTCACCGACGTTGCCAGTATTAGGGATCGTAGCTACCCATTCACCGTCAATGTGTTCAACCTGTGCATCTAACCAGTTTTCGCTTGAGAACTTCGTTGATACAGGGCAATAGATATAAGCAGGCACGTTAGCAATTGTGCATTCTTGGCCGTACGCATATTGGAACTGTACATCTGCCAGCGCCACTTCACCTACACCGTCCAGTAAACCCGTTAACTTAACGTGAGCCGCTTCACCTACTTTCATGCTGTTATTAATATCAACCGGTAAATCAACCATAGGCATTAAAATTGGCTGAACACCTTGTTGCTGCTCGTCAGCCGTAAATGTATAGAAACCTTGGTAAAGAGAACCTAGCTTATCATTTATTGGAGAGCGCTCGCCAACACCACGGGCATAAGAACGCATTTCTAAGGTAATTTGATGAGAGCCCGGCTCAAGCGTTAACGTGCCTTGATACGGAGAGGCTGGCTCACCATTTACTTTTAAACCAAAGGCTGAGCTACCCATAAAGCCAAAAATACCATCATGGTTTGCGGCATCGCCAAACGAGGCAAGGTTAAAGTAAAGAACATTGGTATCGCGGCTAATAATCGCCGAGCCACTGCTGCCTAAGCTACCAGCACGTGGACCTTTAAACCAAGTAGTGCTTTGCTCAGCACCTTCAGTCATAGCGCGTGGACCATCAAAATAAGCGCCACCACTTTGAATTTGATAGTTTGGCATAACGACATTCGTCCATGCATTTTTTGTACTTGCTGTGTAATATTCATCACGCTGATGAGGCAACATAATTAACTGTGAGCTACCTGTTGAGTAGAACTCTCCGGTACTGTTGGTCATTGCCATAACATCAGTCCATGCAGGGCGCTCATCATTTTGCGAGTGATAAGACGCACTCATTTTATGCATTTTATGTTCAGCAATATTGATTTGCCCAGATTGAATTCGGCCATCAGTAATATGGTTGATTGAATAAGCATAAGGTGAGCGTTCAGCCGCAATACCAGACCAGCTAACGATATTGTTGCCAGCCTCTATTTCTGCCATTAAGGCTTCACCTTGTTCGGTACTAATACCAATCACGGGGACTTTTGGTGTGCCTGTGATTGCCCCTTTATATCGGCCGCCACGACCAGGACGATAAAAAATCACACCGCTGGCGCCATTTTTCATCGCATTACCGACCATGTAAGACGTGAGGTAATTAGGGTTAGCAATAAGCGCAATTTTTCCGTCTAACTCAAATTGGCTCCAGTCAGTGCTGTAACCAGCATCACCTACTGGCACGACTTCTGCTGAGCCTTCACCATGAAAAGACAGTGCTAAACCTTGTTTGATGTAATCAAGTTCAACCCCATTTTGCATCGTGACGGTTGTTTCTGGAGCTACCGCGCGGGTGGTGATAAATGAGCGAAAACGATCGTCATGACCTTGTGACCATGCATACATATCATTTACGTAATCAGGTGCCATTTCGATAGCTGCAAGCTTCGCAACTTCTTGATCGTCAATCGCGTAAGTAAAGCCAAATGAATAACCTTGTGGATCAAGAGGCTGGTCAGCTTTGAAGGTGACAGGTTGAGCGTTACGTGCATCAAAGTTAATCTCTGTTTTGCCATCAATCTTACGATTTAATACAGCCATTTGTGCCGCTGATTCAACTAAACCAGAGCTGGTTTGCTGATTATCGTAAGTCATAATGTTAGCAATCAACGTATAGTAACCAGCAGGTACATCGATATTGGCTTTACCGCCAGTGAGCCTAACAAGACTGCCCCAATCATCTTCTTCATTAATTAAGTAAAGCTTTGATGGCGAGCCTGCTTGATTACCCCAGCGATCAGTCAGGTTTACCGTTAAATTAACGTGAGGTTGGTCAATCCAAAATGATACTGGCACAGTTACTTGTTGGTCGGTATTGCCAACGGTTGTGCCTGTGATACGACCTGTAATTGCACCATAAGCACTGTTATTAAGTGCCACACTAGGGTCAATCCACATAGGGACTTGAGCAACACCTTTGGCTGGGATTGTCACAGATTTAATATCTAATCCTGCCAAGGTCGCCGGTAATTGTGTTTTGCCATCTTCACCAATTAAGTCTAATTTCAATTTTAATTTAATACTTTCATCAGACGTGTTTGTTAGCGTGATCTGTGTTTCGGTAAATGCACTATTGGCATTATCAAAGTAGCCAAGTTCACGGTTTGCAGGGGCCACAATAGCTTGGTCAATGGCACGGTCGATATTCATGGCACCGGCACCTTGCTCAAGGACGTGTGAGTCACCACTAAATACAGATGATGTAAGCACGTCTTTAATTTCTTTTGGCGTAAGGTCTTGGCGAGCTTGCATTACAATTGCAGCACCACCGGCAACATGAGGGGCAGCCATTGATGTGCCTGAATACACGCGGTAGGCCGTATCACCTAAGCCACCAGAAGCCGCGGCAACCACAGAGACACCTTGCGAGGCAATATCTGGTTTTGCTGAGTGGCCATCTGGCGATGGACCGCGTAAAGAGAACGACGCCGTATTGCCGTCACGATCAATGGCACCCACGGTTAGTGCACTTGGCGCACAGCCCGGTGAACCAATTGTTTCGCGGGTAAAGCTATTGCCTGCAGAGATAACAAATAAGGCCTTATCGCTCAGCGCTTTAACCATCTCAACCAATGGGCCACTACAAGTTGTTGCCGTACCACCCAATGACATATTTACAATATTAGCGTGCTCAGAAAGCACGGCCCATTGCATGCCATTTAAAATACCGTAAGTTGAACCTGAACCCGTATTACTTAATACTTTACCGATAATTAAATCGGCAGCTGGTGCCACACCGACCCATTTACCTTCTGACTCATGACCATTGCCTGCAACGGTTGAGGCTGTATGAGTACCATGACCATTTAAATCATCTACACCGTTGCTCGAATAAGTAAAATCACGGGATGCAATGACGCGACCTTGTAAGTCTGGGTGCTCGGTATCGTAGCCTGTATCAAGCACGGCAACTTTAATACCTGCGCCATTATAGTTAATCGCTGACTCACCATATGCGCCGGTTAGTGGGACTGTTGGAGTCAGTGTTTCTGACTGGGTAACCTTGTGAGCATGAACGACAGCATCAAGCCAAATACCTTCAACGTCAGCTTGTGCAACCAGGGTTTGCCAAGTTTGCGCTGCTTTGTCTTTGTTGATTGCAAATGCGGCGCTGTCGATTAGCTCAATTTCACCGGTTAATGACATACCAGCAAGCGTTGCTGGGACTGCAGGTCCTGCAAGGGTGCCGTCGCGGTATTCAACAATGACGGGGAGGGCGTCGGTTGATGCATCATCGTAACCCGATTCATATAACTTATTAATGTTAAATAACTCTAAATCGATCGCATTTGAATCAACTAAGGCTTGAGCATGGTTTGGAACAACATAGGTGTTGTTACCACGTTTAAAGATACTGGTGAACGTATCTGAGCCGTCTGCATTCACTAATCGAATGCCGCCTAATTTGCCGTCTTTATTGACAATAGCCGACACTTTGTCCCCAGTGATCAAAGTGAATGTAAGGGCATCCGCTTTACTTTGTTGTGTAACGAATGATTCTTCTGCAGTTGCTGGCTGGGCAATTGATAAGCCGAGCATGGCTAAGTAGGTCGCCTTTAAGCGACCAAGCCTTGGAAAAGGTTTCATCTTTTCATCCTGTATTTTGATGTAATTAGTTTGGAAGAAAGGAGTTATTGCTAGGTGCCAAAACAACAAACATGACAAGAGCAATAACCCAACCAGACCAATCTAAAGATCAAACAGATGAAAACCTACAAAACAAAGGTAGCAAATTGTATTAACTGATTTGCAACAAAATAAACATTGTTGCAACTTTGTGCGGTTATTCAGTTGCGCTTCATTTAAAGCGCAAAATGAAAGGTTATTTTACCGATAGATCGTACTTTGCAACGACATCATCAATATAACGATGGCGTAGTGTGTTTTTACCTTCGTTGCCTGTACCATGGCTTAACGCGCGGTTCATTAATTTGAGTGCATTATGTAAGCTTTGGCGCTCTTCTACGCTTAAACCTGTTTTAGAACGCAATTCAGTAATGTCATCAATCAATAACTTAGCTACGTCGAGCTGTACGGCTTCTTCAACTAAGCCATTTTGTGTGAGCACACCGTATTTACTGCATAAAAACTGTTGCCAAACTTGCTGTAAGTGCTCGTCAATTTCACTGCCAAATAATTCTTCATCGATAGCAAAGCCTTGCTCAGCAAGCTTACTGAGTTGATTTGAATATTGCTGAGCAAAATAATTAAACGCTTGGCAGGATGAGCTTATGTGATGTTTAATAATTAATTGCCCCCAACTTGCGGCACCACGAGGGTAATAGTCTTGATATTCTTCGCATTGATAAATGCCCGAATACGAGCTGCACTCTAATTGGCTCTGCAAACAATAACTCGGTTTTGGAAATAAACTACTTTGTTGCCATGCCGATAGCGTTTCCTCATCAATTGAGAGGGTATGACACAGCTCTTCGGTAGTATAAAAGTAGGTTGCCAAAAATTTTGAAAGTTGCATTATCAAATACTCACAATAAACACTGTTAATTTATACAGTGTTTGATTTTGGCTTAACTTTGATTTTTTCTCAAGTATTTTTATTTATTGCATCACACTACTCGGAAAATGCCCGTGTTTATGATACAACTAGCGCAAATTTTCCAAACATTAAAAAAGTTATGCGCAACCTAGAAACAATTAAACAAGCAAGTTTGATCACCGCTATAAAAACACCTTATTTAACTAATGGTGAAATTGATCTTGCATGTTATGACGACCTTGTTGAACAGCAAATTGCAGCTGGTGTTGATGGCATCATTGTGGGTGGGACCACAGGTGAAGGCCAATTAATGAATTGGGAAGAACACTTAATGCTAATTGCTCACAGTGTTAGCAAATTCTCGGACCGTTTATTAATTGTTGGTAATACAGGTAGCAACAATACGCGTGAAGCAATTAAAGCAACCGAGTATGGTTTTGCCACCGGTATGGATGCTGCGCTGCAAATAAACCCATATTATGGGCGAACGTCTATGGCGGGTGTGAAAGAGCACTTTAACCGTTTACTTGATATTGGTCCTGCGTTTATCTACAACGTCGCAGGTCGTACAGGCCAAGATTTAACACCAGATATCATTGAGCCACTCGCTAAGCACGAAAATTTTATCGGTGTAAAAGAGTGCGGTGGCAATGAGCGTATTGCTCATTATGAACAGCAAGGTATTGCTTGTTGGTCAGGTAATGACGATGAAGCGCATGACGCAAGACACATTCATGAAGCCCACGGTGTTATCTCGGTTACATCTAATATTATTCCTGGCTTATTCCGTCAGTTAATGGATGAGCAAAATGATGCACTTAATGCAAAACTACAGCCACTTATGGGCTGGTTATTCTGCGAGCCTAATCCAATTGCAATCAATACGGCACTAATGATGACAGGCGCGGTAAATCCTGTGTTCCGTCTTCCTTATGTGCCACTAACAAGTGCTCAGCAAGAAATCGGTTTAGGTTACATTAACGAACTTGATGTTGCTGATATAGTGGGTGAAAAAGCACAACTTTTAACCGAAAAAGACGTTATTTTACGATAAAAATGAATAAGTGCTTAATTGCGGCTGTAATTAAGCACCATTGTTTTACTTTTTTGTAGCTAATAGGTAAAATTAGCAATCGTTTGGCGTTATAAGAATAATATTTGTGAAATTTGTTGTTGAGAATTTGAGTTTATGGGTTGCACCCGAGCAACAAATAGCAGAATTAAGCCATCTCAATCTTGCTGACCTTGATTTAAGCTGGGTTGCACCGATGCAGCGCCGCCGCTTAAGTCCATTTATGAAAATGGCGCTTCATACTATGCATCAAGCGCAAGGTGAGCATCAGCAGTTAGCTGTTAATTTTTCATCGCGTCATGGCGACTTACCAAAAACAGCGCAACTGTTACATTCACTTGTTGAACAAGAACCTCTTTCTCCGACCGCATTTGGTTTGAGTGTACATAATGCTGCAACTGGATTGTTCTCGATTATTGCAAAAAATAAAGCCCCAATGAATGCTATCGCTGGTGGCCAAGACAGCATTATTTCAGCCATGATAGATGGTTTTGCTCGTGTTCATAGTGGTGTAGAGCAGCAAATTTTAATTGCCCATGCCGAAAGTGTATTACCTGATGAATACTTACCATTTAGTGACGAGCAACAAATTGCTCATAGTGTATCGTTCGTATTATCAACAGCGCAGACCGGTAAGCCGTATTTTGAATTAACAAAACTTTCTGAATCAGAACATACTCAAAGTGACTCGTGTTTACCACTGAGTCTGCAATTAGCAGCTGCTTTAACAAGCAAAGGATCACAATGGCTGCTTTCACATCAACAATCAGCTTGGATGCTACAGTACCATGGCGACTAACGTTTACATTAAGTTGAATAAAATTTGGCGTGTACTGGCAACCGGGTTTTGTTTTGCTGTATTTGGTTTTGGCGGTATTGTACTCACCTTGTTGGTTTTACCTTTACAACGTTTATTTGAACCTTGCCAAGCGAAACGTAAGCAAAAAGCCCGTTTAACGGTTCACTATAGTTTTAAATTCTTTGTTGCCTTGATGCATTACACTGGTGCTATCCATTTTTCTGTGCAAGATAAACAGAAATTTCATGATCTTAAAGGGCAGTTAGTACTTGCCAATCACCCTTCATTAATTGATGTTGTGGTGCTGATATCTGTGATTAAAAATGCTGACTGCGTGGTCAAAGCACACCTATTTAAAAATCCATTTATGCGCGGTGTCATTAAAGGCACAGGTTATATTAGTAATGAAGACCCGCAAGAGTTACTTAATGATTGTGAAGCATCACTCGCTGCTGGAAATAACCTGATTATCTTTCCTGAAGGCACCCGCACAACCCCAGGTGAACAGTTAAAATTTAAGCGTGGCGCTGCGAATATTGCTGCGCGTTGTGAAGCCCCAATTACCTCAGTGCTGATTAGTATGAAACCCAGCACTTTGACCAAAGGCACACCATGGTATTGCGTTGCCGCAACAAAAGCGCATTTTGAGATGCGCTTTGCCACTGACCCATTTACGTTTAACGACACATTTAATAATGAACAACCCGCCATGCAAGCACGACAATTAACCCGTGATTTGCAACATTACTTTTCAGAGGAACTCAGGCACCTATGACTGAACTAAAGAACAAAATAAAACAATTAATCATTAGCAGTTTAGATCTTGAAGATATTACCGTGGATGATATTGAAAATGACCAACCTTTGTTTGTTGATGGTTTAGGCCTAGATAGCATCGATGCGCTTGAGCTTGGCTTAGCCATTAAAAAAGAGTTTAACGTTAAGATTGACGCAAACTCAGAACAAACAAAAGCCCATTTTGCATCGGTAGATGCATTGGCAGAATTTATTAACCAACACCAATCATAATACAGACTTAGAAGTAGGAATTAGCATGAAAACCGCTGCTGACATTTACAACGTTTTACAGGGCATTTTAGTAGATGAATTTGAGATCGATGCTGATGATATCAGCCTAGATGCGCACCTGTATCAAGACCTAGATCTTGATAGCATTGATGCTGTTGATTTAGTTGTAAAACTACGCGAAATCACTGGTAAGAAAATTGAGCCAGATGCATTTAAGCAAGTGCGTACTGTGCAAGATGTTGTAAACGAAGTAGAAAAACTCGTTTCATAAACATTACTATGCTCAAAGCGATAACCACAACACTGCTCTTAGTATGCTTATCTTTATACCCATTTATTGTGTATTTTGGATTACAGCATATCTCATTAAGGCAAGTGAGCTTGGTATTGATGGTATTGTTAGGTTTAAGGCTTTTACTTAGCAAGAAGTTACTGACATCTATGCCATGGATAAAGCCAGCCTCTATTTTGGCTATTATCGCTTTAGCAACAACGCAGTTTTTTAACAGTGATCTGGGCTTAAAGCTTTACCCAGTCATTATTAATACAGTAATGGCCATAACCTTTGCTTATTCGTTGAAAAGTGGCCCAACAGTCATTGAAAGTTTTGCTCGAATTAAAGAGCCTGATCTTGATGAAAAAGGGGTTAATTACACGCGCCAAGTTACTAAAGTATGGTGCGCGTTTTTTATTATTAATGGCAGTATTGCGTTATACACTAGCCTATTTACTTCGTTACAGACATGGACTCTGTACAACGGATTAATAGCCTATATTTTGATAGCTCTCTTAGGCCTTGTGGAATGGCTTGTAAGACAAAAGGTTAAAAGTAATGGTAGCGAGTAACCTGAAATTTCACCCAGACGCTGCATTTGTTGTTGCAGGGCAGCCAATAACACAAACACAGTTTTTTGCTGATATTGCGGCTTATCAAAGTAAGCTCACAGCGCTTAAAGCTGGCAGCCATGTGGTGTTATTCCATCCTGATACCTACCAATTTGCAGTGCGCTTATTTGCTTTAGCGTGTAGTGGTTATAATGTTATTTTGCCACCTAATGGTCAGCACGAAACCTTAAGTTTATTGCTAGCACAGTCTGCTTTTTTTGCCGGCGATGCGACCAATATCAATGATGATGTGCTATTTACTAACCTTGAGCAAAGTCTTGGTCACACGCCTTTGCAAACTAACCGTTTACAATGGCCAACAAACACAGCGGTTATATTTTATACGTCAGGCTCATCAGGACAATCTAAACCGATAGTGAAACCGTGGCGGGTATTAAATCGAGAGCTTGCAGTACTTTCAATGTCATTTGACTTACCCAGCCAATTTACGTTTTTAGCAACTGTTTCGCATCAGCATATTTACGGCTTATTATTTCATTTACTTTGGCCGTTGGCGAAAGGCCATATAATTGATAGTGAACAAATTCAGTACCCTGAACATATTGCGCAAAGGCTAAAAAATATTCGTTATGCAGCGCTCGTCTCAAGCCCTGCGCAACTTGGCCGTTTATGTGCTGATAATGTGTTAATTCCTGAGCGCGACAAAATTAAGTGGTTATTCTCCTCTGGCGGACCACTCAATAATGAGCATGCCGAAACTTTATTTAACCAGTTAGCTCGCCCTGCTACCCAAGTATTTGGTAGTACCGAAACCGGCGGTATTGCTTATCGACAAGTTACACAGGCAGCGGTTGATGTACCATGGCAGCCGTTTAATGGTAATTTTTTATCGCTGAATCATGAAGGGCGCTTGATGCTAGATTCTGCGATTTTAGAGCAATCGAATTTCCCTTTAGATGATAGAGCGCTTATTCATAAAAATGGTCAATTTAAACTGTTGGGCCGTATAGACAGAACGATAAAAATTGAAGAAAAACGTTTAAACCTTGATGAGCTTGAGAGTTATCTGCAAAGTCACGACTGGGTAAAAGAAGTAAAAGTGGTGGTTATTCCAGCCAAGCGTGTGCAAATTGGTGCGGTGGTTGTACTCAGTGATGAGGCAAATAAAGAGCTTGAACAACAGGGTAAATTGGCAATTAACCGCGCTTTACAAGCACACCTCTCAAACCGCTTTGAACGTATTTGCTTACCACGTAAATGGCGCTACATCGATGCACTTCCTTTTAACAGCCAAGCTAAATTAAGTTTAAAAACATTGGAGCAGTATTTTGCCAAGCCTGAATAACGTGACCCCAGAGGTGGCCATTTTATCACAAACAGAAACTAGCGTGAGTTTAGCGTTAACCATTGCGGCTGATTTAGATTATTTTCGCGGCCACTTTCCAGATGCGCCAATTTTAGCAGGCGTAGTACAGCTGGATTGGGCAGTAAAATATGCTCAGCAATATTTGGGTTTTGGCAAACTAGTTCAAGATTTAGAAGTGTTAAAGTTTCAGGTAGTAACAACCCCTGATATGACGGTAAACCTCACCCTTGAGCGCAATGCAAAAGGCAAATGTTTGTTTAGCTATCAATCAGAAAAAGGCCAGCATGCGTCTGGTCGAATTGTATTTTGTGATTAAGCCATGAACCAGTTTTGTATTGTTATTCCTAATTACAATCACACCCATGCTATTGCTGCTGTACTCGATGAGCTAAAAGAGCTACAGCTGCCGATAATCATGGTTGATGATGGCAGTGACGCTGATGCCAAACAAGTATTTGCAAAGCTTAACGCACAGTATGACTTTTTAACCTTGATAAGCCATGCTCAAAATCAAGGTAAGGGTGGGGCAGTTCAAACTGGCTTGATGGCTGCTTACCAGCAAGGGTTTAGCCATGCCATTCAGGTTGATGCTGACGGCCAACATTCGTTAGCGGATATTAGTAAGTTGATTGAACTAAGTAATGCATCACCTAACAAGGTGATCAGTGGTTGCCCAATTTATGACAGCTCCGTGCCTAAGCACCGTTATTTAAGTCGTTACATCACCCATTTTTGGGTTTGGGTAGAAACGCTCAGTTTTGATATTGTTGATTCAATGTGTGGTTTTCGGGTTTACCCCTTAGCAGCCGTTGAACAATTAATGACTAAGCAAACGCTTGGCAAGCGCATGGACTTTGATATTGAAATTTTAGTCAGGCTTTATTGGCAAGGTGTTAAAGTCACGTTTTTGCCAACCCAGGTCATTTACCCTGAAAATGGTGTATCTCACTTTCGAGCCTTACACGATAACGTGGGAATTTCTTGGCTGCATACGCGTTTATTCTTTGGCATGTTGCTACGCTCACCTAAGCTGCTTTGGCGTAAGGTGGCTGGCTAATGGCTGTAAAACATTGGTCAAAAATGCAGGAACGTGGCAATCGCTTAGGCATGCAAATATTGCTCGTATGTTATCGCGTATTTGGTCGAAAAGGCTTGTGGCTGGTGTTGTTTCCGGTGGTGTTTTATTTGTTTTTAACTGGCAAAACTGCTCGCCAAGCGTCACATGCATTCTTAACCCAAGCGCGCAAGGTGAATGGCAATAGTAAAGCAGTTACTTGGCGCGATAGCTTTCGTCACTTTCGCTGCTTTGCTGACAGCGCCTTTGACAAAATAGATGCATGGCTTGGACGAATTCAGCAACAAAATATTCTTTACACCAACGAAGCGCTGTTTAAGCAACTTGATGAGCAACAGCAAGGGGCTATTTTTATCGGTTCACACCTTGGTAATTTAGAGGTATGTAGAGCACTTAGCCAACACCGAAACAGTAAAACGATTAATGTGTTGGTGTTTACGCATCATGCTGTTGAATTTAATAAATTACTGAAAAGTATTAATCCGGATGTTGCGGTAAACCTCATTCAAGTAACCGATCTTGGCCCTGATATGGCAATTATGCTCAAAGAAAAAGTCGAACAGGGTGAAATTGTGGTGATTGTCGGTGATAGAACCAGCACCACCACCGCAGGAAGAGTTATCGAAGCTGACTTTTTAGGTAAGCCAGCCCCTTTTTCACAAGGGCCATTCATTTTAGCTGCGCTGTTAGATTGCCCGGTGTTTCATCTGTTTTGTTTAAAAGATAAAAAGCCCAATGGCGAAACATTTTACCGCGTGATTTTTGAAAAATACGCCGACAAACTCGTTTTACCGCGTAAAACGAGGCAACAAACATTACAACAAATTGTTAGCGATTATGCGCAAAGGCTCAGTTTTTATGCTGCGGCCTATCCGTATCAATGGTTTAATTTTTATGATTTTTGGCAAAATGACGAGCAAGTGTCTCGTAGTCAAAACAAGGAGAAATAAGGTGTCAGAGCACTCGACTACCGTTTTTGGCCAACAGCGTTTATCAATCGAAGATATTGTTCATATTGCATTAGAGCAAGGTGCTGTTGCGTTAACATCAGACCGTCAATTTGCTAATAAAATAGACAGCGCCGTGGCGTTTTTAGATAAGTTGCTTGAAGATGATGGCGTGATATATGGCGTTACCACAGGTTATGGCGACTCAGTAACCGTAAAAGTGCCACTTGATTTAGTCAATGAGTTACCACTGCATCTTACTCGTTTTCATGGTTGTGGCCTTGGCGATGTTTTTAATCAAGCCCAAGGGCGCGCTATTTTAGCAACCCGCTTAACTTCGCTTTCACAAGGTTATTCTGGCGTTAGCTGGGAGATGTTGAATTTATTACGTGACTTTTTAAATCACAATATCGTACCGGTTATCCCGCAAGAAGGCTCAGTGGGAGCCAGTGGTGATTTAACGCCGCTTTCGTATGTAGCTGGTGCTATGGTTGGCGAGCGTGATGTGTATTACAAAGGCGAAATTAAAAACAGTCTAGAGGTGATGCAAGAACTTGGCTTAAAGCCATTAAAGCTGCGCCCGAAAGAAGGGCTGGCAGTCATGAATGGCACGGCCGTAATGACAGCTTTGGCATGTCTTGCTTATGATAGAGCAGATTACCTAGCTAAACTGACCAGCCGTATAACTGCCCTTGCAAGCCTTGCATTAAAAGGTAACAGTCATCACTTTGATGATATTTTGTTTTCAGTGAAGCCACATCCAGGGCAACAGCAAGTAGCTGCATGGATCCGTGGTGACTTAAACCATGTAGAACACCCTCGTAATGCTGACCGCTTACAAGATAGGTATTCAATTCGCTGTGCTCCACATGTGATTGGTGTGCTGCAAGATAGTTTGCCATGGTTTAGGCAAATGATTGAAAATGAATTAAATTCGGCAAATGATAATCCAATCATCGATGGTGAAGGTGAACACGTACTGCATGGTGGTCACTTCTATGGCGGTCATATTGCAATGGTAATGGATAGCATGAAAACTGCTGTTGCTAATTTAGCCGACTTAGCCGACAGACAAATCGCATCCTTAGTTGATACGCGCTATAACAATGGTTTGCCTTCTAATTTATCGGCGAGTAATGATGAGCGTCGTTACATTAACCATGGTTTTAAAGCGGTACAAATTGGTGCCAGTGCATACACGGCTGAAGCATTAAAACTGACCATGCCAGCAAGTGTGTTTTCTCGTTCAACCGAGTGTCACAACCAAGATAAAGTGAGCATGGGAACCATCGCTGCGCGAGATTGTTTGCGTATCTTACAGTTAACCGAGCAAGTGGTTGCAAGTACCTTGCTTGCGAGTATTCAGGGTCTACGTTTACGTATTAATAGCGGTGAGCTTGAATTTGCTAGTTTAACTAGTGATGTACAAAGTATGTATCAAGACATTAGCGAGTTTTTCCCACTGCTTGATGAAGACCGTCCTCTAGAGGCGGTTCTTCGCTTTACGGTTGACGCTATTCAAACAAAACGTTGGAGTTTATATGCATAGTAGAGGCTCGTTGCTGAGCACTCATGTTGAGATTGAAATCCCTTTTCATGATTGCGATCCAATGAATGTGGTATGGCATGGTAATTACCCGCGCTATTTAGAAGTCGCGCGCTGTGAATTACTGCGTTTGTTTGATTATGATTATGTGCAAATGCAAGAGTCTGGCTATGCATGGCCGATTATTGACATGCATATTAAGTACGTCGGCTCTGCATTGTTTACACAAAAAATCCGCGTTGATGCCTACTTAAAAGAATATGAAACACGATTACGTATCGATTACGTAATCACTGATTGCGCTACAGGTAAAAAGTTAACCAAAGCAACGACTATCCAAGTTGCGGTTGATATAGAGAAAAAAGAAATGCAGTTTGTTTCGCCGCCTGTGCTACATGAAAAACTTCAAAAGGTGATTTAATGCGATTAAGCGTGTTGTTACTGAGTGTGCTAGTTTTTTTTCCTGTGTTTGCATCGAGCGCAGTGACAGAGCAAGGCACATTTAGCCAAGAGAAGCATTTTAAAGGATTTAGTAAACCTTTTATTTCAACAGGTTCGTTTGAACTTGCTGAAGATGGCCTCACTTGGCAGGTTGAATCTCCGGTTAAAAGCACGCTATTAATCAAGCAAGGGCAAGTATATACCCTTAACGATCAAGGTGAGCCGCAGCTACAAAAAGGAGCTGAGCCTTACGTTAATTTACTGCAAGCGATTTTAAAGCATGATGAAGTGGCACTTGCTGAGCAATTTTCGATGACAGGTCATGCAGAGTCCGGTTGTCAGACTTTATTGCCTAAAGATGACTTGCTAAAGCAGCTATTTAGTCAGTTCGAATTATGTGTAGCAGCAGAGCAAGTGAGCCGTGTGCGTCTTCAAGAAGCAAATGGTAACTTTACTGTATTACGCTTTGCTTATCCTCATAAAGAGCAAAAACAGTGAAAGCATGGGGCCTAACGCTTGCTTGGCTGAGCCTATTAGTTAGCGCCTTAGTGGTTGTTTTTATTCTAAAACAGCCTACGTTGAATAATGATATTTTGGCTTTGTTGCCAAAGTCAGAACCGCGTTTACAGCAAGTCGAAGAACACTTTTTTTCAGCTAATAAACAGCAGTTAAGCTTTTCTTTTCGTGGTGAAAATGCAGTAAAAGCTTATGATGATTTACATCAATGGCTGGCGACTAAACATATTGAGCCTCGTTTTAAGTTACCAGAAATCTCCCAGTTAGCAGCATTTTACGGTCAGTATGCAGGGCACTTAGTTTCCGAGGAATATAAGCAAGCGATTGGCGATGCTAATCGCTTTCAACAGTATTACTTTAGTCAGTTGAGTAAAGTCGCAGATCCTTTTGTTTCAAGTACTATCAACCAAGACCCTACGCTTGCCACAGCGGGGTTCTTATCTGAAGCAATGGCGCACATGCAGCAATTTGAGCTGCAAGATGGCCGAATTAACATTAGCTATCAAGGTGATGAGTATTTAATGTTATTCGTGCAAAGTGCTGACAATGCCTTTTCAATAAATCAATCAATAGCTTTAAGCAATGAGATAGTTGCCTATATCGCTGAGCTTGAAGGCCGCTATCCAGGTACACAAATTCGCTATGCTGGTGCTTTATTTCACACCGCAGCAAATGCACAGCAAGCCAAATTTGAAATGACCTTGTTTGGTTCGGTGAGCTTGCTGGCGCTTATTGTGATGGTGATGTGGGTGTTTCGCTCGATAAATGCATTGTGGCTGGCCTCTGTAACCGTGATAAGCGCCGCTATTGGCGGCACCATTGCGCTGATCAGTATTTTTAGTCAAGTGCATGTATTAACCATGGTGTTTGCCGTGACACTGATTGGTATTGCCATTGATTATGCATTTCATGGCATGCTTGATTTAACCGAGCAGCCGCTAGGTTTTAGTAAAGGGCTCAAACTGGCGCTGCTGTTGTCGTTACTAACCACCACACTCGGTTACGCGAGTTTGTTTTTCTCACCGGTGCAGTTACTCAGTCAAGTGGGCGTGTTTGTTGTTGCAGGGCTAGTTACAGCTTGGCTCTGCACACGTATTTTATTGCCTTATTGGCAAGCTGGTTTAACCATTAACACTGCTGCACATCGATTAGCAAACATGTTAAGTGGTTATTTAAAACGCTTAACGTATTATCGCCTCGCACTCAGTATGCTGACGTTAGTGCTATTGAGTGCTTTTGCCTTACTAAAACCCCCTGTGATTAATGATGATGTAAAGCTGTTAAATGCAAGTCCTGCTGATTTAATGCAAAACGAAGCCTTGCATATGTCTTTATTAGGTAAAGATAATGGCCAAATCATGATTTTATTTGCCGATAATGCGCAGCAGTTATTAGTACAACAAGAAGCATTAAAAGCAACTATTCTCGGCCTTAATGGCAGTGCAGTGATGCTTAGTGACTTAGTGCCTAGTAAACAATTACAACAGCAAAACTACGAGCAACTGCATTCGGCCCAGCAAGCCATGAGTGTGGTTAGCCAAATGACAGGGGCGCCCGTTGAGCTCCCAACATCAATGCTTGATTTAAACGCGGCACTTAATTCACCGTTAGCGCCGTTAATCGCTAACCAAGTGATCTCAAACAATACACTAACCGCAAGCTGGTTTATGGTAACCGGTGTAAATAAATCCGAGCTGATGGATTTAGCCAACGCTTACCCAGATTTAATTGTTTACGATAAAGTCGCGATGATAAGTGAAGGTTTAAGTCATTACTCAAATTCGTTACTGATAACATTGGCCATTGCGATGACCTTTGCGTTACTACTATTTAGCGTCAAATTTGGTTTTAAAACGGCGTGTAAACAAACGCTAGTGCTTGTACTAACAACCGCGGCTGTACTGCTACTTTGCAGTGCACTGCAATCTCAGTTATCGATTTTTAATTTGCTAGGCTGTTTATTGATATTAGCGTTGGCAATCGATTACTTAGTGTTTTATCAGGTCAATAATTTAAGCCCGAGCAATGTACTCGCAATTAGTTTGTCAGCGGCATCATCGATGTGGGTATTTGGCATGTTGGCCGTTTCGAAAACCCCGGCCATTTTCAGTTTCGGATTAACGGTATTAGTGGGGCTAGTTTGTATCTATATTCTGGCGCCGCTCAGTATTGCATTACCTAAAAATAAGGAAAAATAATAGGTGAATAATCAAGTTCAACAGGCTGATGTTGTTATTATTGGTGCTGGCCCTTCAGGTGCTGTGGCTGCCAGTTTACTAGTAAAAAAAGGTTGGCATGTAGTGGTGTTAGAGCAGCAAACCTTTCCGCGTTTTTCGATTGGTGAAAGTTTATTACCCCAGTGCATGAGCTTTTTAGCAGAAGCAGGCCTTGAGCAAGCGGTGCAAGTACAGGCACAATCGCTTGGTTTTCAGTTTAAAAATGGGGCGGCGTTTCAGCGTCGGGGCGACCACACAACAATCGATTTTACCGAGAAATTTAGCGAAGGCCCTGGCACGACTTTTCAGGTAAAACGCGCTGACTTTGATAAATGCTTAGCCGATGGTGCCATGCAGCAAGGGGCTGAAATACGTTACCAACATAGCGTGTTAGCGTTCACCGATTGTGAGGATGGCGCTTTACTTGATGTTACGGATGAAAACCAACAAGGCTATCAAATTAAAGGGCGTTTTGTACTTGATGCCAGTGGTTTTGGTAGGGTATTACCTCGCTTACTTGATTTAGAGTCAGCATCAAATTTCCCAGTACGTTGGGCTTTTTTCAGCCATTTTAAAGATAATATTAGCGATACACAGTTTGACCGCGAAAAAATCTTAATTAATGTTCACCCAGAGCATAAAGATATTTGGTATTGGCTGATCCCATTTAGTGATGGTACGGCAAGCATTGGTGTCGTTGGTAAACCAGAGCAGCTTGAGGATAAACAACCACTCGCTGGTTTAAATGAATTTATTGAACAAGATAACTATTTAAGTGAGTTATTAGCCAATCGTGAAGCAATTGGTGAAGCGCGTGCTATCAAAGGCTATTCGGCTAATGTGTCGAGCTTGTATGGTGAACATTTTGCACTACTTGGTAATGCCGGTGAGTTTTTAGATCCGGTATTTTCATCTGGGGTGACGATTGCATTAAAATCAGCCTCATTGGTCGCTCCTTTAGTTGATAGCTACTTACGTGGTGAGCAAGTTGATTTCAAAAACGATTACAGTGAGCCTTTGCAACAAGGAGTTAATTGCTTTAGAACCTACGTTAGTGCTTGGTATGATGGCTCTTTTCAAGACGTAATTTTTTACGGTGAGAAAAACCAACAAGTGCGCGAGATGATCAGTGCTATTCTTGCGGGTTATGCATGGGACTTACAAAACCCATTTGTAAAACAAAGCAACAAACGCTTAAATACGTTGGTTGAATTATGTCGCGACTAACACGCTCTTTGCTCTTATCTTTGAGCATATTAGTGGCGAGTTGTGCCAGTGAATTTGCAGTAAAAACGGGCGTTGATTTAGCGCCAAATGCAGGGATTTATTTGCTTGATCCACCGCCATCATTAGTTGCCGATAATTGGCAGCAAGTACTTGAAGTACACCATGGCGATGAGCAGCATACATTACTAGCGCAGCTGAGTTTAAACAGTGAAACGGGTATTAACTTGGTTGTGATGACGGCTCAAGGTATGCCAATCTTTCAGTTAGAAAAAGCGCCACTAGGGCCAATTCAAAGCGAAAAAATGCTTCCTATCAACGCGGTTGATCCTCGCTATATTCTTGCTGATATCATGCTAGTACACTGGCCAGTTGCTGTGCTTAACTCGCAGCTTTATGGTTTGAACTTGGTTGAACAAGGCTCAACGCGACGCTTATATCAGGGGGAGCAGTTAATTAGCGAAATTCGCTATTTAGACGGTGCAACAGAACTTGTAAACTTTCAGCGGGATTACAAAATTAAATTTCAAAGGGTTAATTGATTATGCCATTTTGGCTTAACGACTTAGGTATTGTTAGTGCATTGGGGGTTGGTCATCAACAAACAATGCAAAGTATCAGCTTACAACCTAAACAAACACTCACAAAGGTGACGTCGCTTGCATTTGAGCAGCGCCCAACCTTTGTGGGTTTGGTTAATGAACTGCCATTAACAGCATCAATGCGATTTTATCAGCTAATCGATTTAGCGCTGGCGCAAATCGCTGATACATTGGCAAGCATAAACATTCCGAGCAGCCGTATTGCTGTGGTGATTGGTACCAGTACTGCTGCAATTCAAGAAGGTGAAAGAGGCCGAATTGCCCATGCAGCTAAGGGAAAGTGGCCAGAGGAGTTTGATTATTACGACCAAGCGCTCGTCGCACCCGCCAATTATATTGCCAAGAAACTCGCTGCGAAGGGGCCAAGTTACAGCATTTCAACTGCGTGTAGTTCAAGTGCCAAGGCGCTTATTAGTGCGCGCGCCTTACTCAGTGCCGATTTAGCCGATGTGGTAATTTGTGGTGGGGTAGATAGCTTGTGCCAACTCACTATCAATGGCTTTGATTCGTTATCTTCTATTAGCGATAAAATTTGTAAGCCGTTTAGTGGCGACAGAGCAGGCATCAATATAGGTGAAGCCGCAGCGTTATTTGTTATGAGTAAAGAGCAGCATACAAAACAAAGTATTGCCTTTTTAGGTGGTGGTGAAAGCTCCGACGCCCACCATATTTCAGCCCCGATTGCAGATGGTTCTGGCGCAATCGCAGCGATGACAACGGCGTTGCAAGACGCGAATTTAACGCCTTCAGATATCGACTACATTAATGCCCATGGAACAGCCACACCGCAAAATGATGCCATGGAATCTCTGGCAATCAGTGAGGTATTTGGCAAAGATACCAAGGTCAGTTCTTCTAAACATTTGACCGGCCACACCTTAGGCGCTGCAGGAGCTTTAGAAGCTGGATTATGTTGGCTCTATTTGGCTTACCCAGAGTTTAATCAATTAGTATGCAATCAGGTTATGAAAGACGAATCATTGGCTGAAATTGGTTTAATAACACAACCAGAAACGGCAGAAATTAACACTTGTTTATCAAGTTCGTTTGCCTTTGGTGGCAATAATGTCAGTGTAGTACTAGGACATCTAAATGAATCACTATAAAATTGAGCAAGTAGTCCCTCATAGCGAACCAATGATATTGCTCAATCGCCTATCCAATTACAGCGAAGAGTCAGGTTGTTGTGAAGTGGATATACGTTCACACAGCCCGTTTTATGACGAGAGCTTAAATGGCGTTGCCAGTTATATTGGCTGTGAATATATGGCGCAAACTATCGCAGCGTATGCTGGTGCGCTGGCAAAAGACAAAGGGAATGAAGTACAAATCGGTTTTTTAATTGGTACGCGCAAATATAAAACCTATGCACCGGTATTTAAAAACGAGCAAACGCTTAAAGTCTCGGTGACAAAATTATATCAAGAAGAATCAGGGTTAAGTGTATTTGAGTGTCAAATACATAGCGATGAAACATGCTTAGCAGAAGCAAAAATCAATGTGTTTCAACCACAAGACCCAATGCAGTTTATAAGAGAAAATCAATGACAAAACGTATTTTAGTCACCGGCTCAAGCCGTGGTATTGGCAAAGCAATCGCACTTAGATTAGCTAACGATGGCTTTGATATTGCTGTTCATTGTCGCAGTGGTGTGGCTGAAGCAGAGCAAACCTGTGAAGAAATCAGTGCGCTTGGTCGTCATGCTAGCTTATTGCAATTTGATGTTTGCGATAGAGAGCTTGCAAAACAACAAATTGAAGCTGATATTGCCGAGCACGGTGCGTATTATGGGGTGATCTGTAATGCCGGTATCACGAATGATATGGCGTTCCCTGCGATGCAAGGTGATGATTGGGATAAAGTGATCCGTACTGGCCTTGACGGTTTTTACAATGTGGTGCATCCAACGGTGATGCCAATGGTGCAAGGTCGTAAAGGTGGCCGTATTGTCACTATGGCGTCAGTGTCAGGGATTGCCGGTAATCGCGGACAAGTTAACTACAGTGCCGCTAAAGCGGGCATTATTGGTGCGACCAAAGCGCTTTCGCTTGAGCTTGCAAAACGTAAGATCACCGTTAACTGCGTGGCACCAGGGTTAATCGAAACTGAAATGACAGACGATTTACCGGTTGATGAAATGCTAAAAATGATCCCATTAAAACGTATGGGGTCGGTTAGTGAAGTCGCGGGTACTGTGTCGTTTTTATGTTCAGATGACGCCGCGTATATCACCCGCCAAGTTATTTCTGTGAATGGCGGTATGGTGTAATGAAGCGTGTTGTTGTTACAGGCATGTCTGCCATTACTGCATTAGGTGATACCTGGGGTGAATTTAAAACCGCTTTGCAAAAAGGTGAAAATGCCGTTCAGTACATGACTGACTGGGATGTGGCGCCAGAATTAAACACTCGACTAGCAGCACCTGTTACTCATTTTAGTAAACCAAGCCACTATAAGCGTAAACAAGTTCGATCAATGGGGCGTGTTGCTATGATGTCGACCCGTACTACAGAGCTTGCTTTAGAAGAAGCTGGGCTATTAGAGCACTCAAGTCTAACCGACGGCTCTACAGGTATTGCTTTTGGCTCATCAACGGGGTCAACGCCACCATTATTGGCTTTTGCAAAAATGATGGAAACCGGCGAAATGACAGGCGTAACGGCCACCAGTTACATCCAGATGATGGCGCATACAGCGCCTGTGAATGTGGGTGTCTTTTTTGGCTTAAAAGGTCGGGTGATCACTACCAGCTCTGCGTGTACATCAGGCTCGCAAGGTATTGGTTATGCTTACGAAGCGATTAAGTATGGTCGACAAAAAGCCATGGTGGCTGGTGGCGCAGAAGAGTTATGCATTACAGAAGCTGCGGTATTTGACACCTTATACGCGACCAGCACAAAAAATGATGCTGCGAAAAGCTCGCCACGACCATTTGATCAAAATCGTGATGGTCTGGTTATTGGTGAAGGTGCAGGCACACTCATTTTAGAAGAGTATGAGCATGCCCTAGCCCGCGGAGCGACCATTTATGCGGAGCTCGTCGGCTTTGGTTGTAACTCAGATGGTCAACATGTGACGCAACCTACCGCAGAAACTATGCAAGTGGCTATCGAAATGGCACTTAATGATGCACAGCTTACTGCCGACCAAATTGGCTATGTGAATGCTCATGGTACGTCAACAGATCGGGGTGATATTGCGGAGTCTCAGGCGACTTTCAATGCCCTTGGCAAGAAACCTATTAGCTCATTAAAGAGTTATTTAGGTCATACCTTAGGAGCGTGTGGCGCCATTGAGGCATGGGCAAGTATCAATATGATGAATGATGGTTGGTTTGCACCTACTATCAATTTAACGGATGTCGATCCTGAGTGTGCTGATTTAGATTATATCAAGGGCAATGGCCGTGAAATGCAAACAGATTACATTATGAGTAATAACTTTGCGTTTGGTGGCATCAATACCTCGTTAATTTTTAAAAAGTGGCAAGCATGATCAAGCGCTGCATCATAAGTATTTTATTTATTCTAACTTTTAATGCTTATGCTGCAGAAGACAGTGTAGAAAAGGGCACTGCAAAAATGGAGTTCGGTGCAGGCCTTTTTTATGCAGATATCCCGTATTATTTAGGTTCAGATGAAAGTGAGCAATACCTATTGCCTGTGCCTTATTTTCGTTATCAAAGCGATAAAATGGCCATCGATCGTAATAACTTCACTGGCTTTTTGTGGCAACAAGAAAATCTCCATTTAGATTTATCTGCCAACGTAGGTCTTGCAGTTGACAGTGAAGACAACAAAGCCCGAGAAGGTATGGATGATCTAGATTGGGTGTTTGAATTAGGGCCTTCACTTAATTACTACCTAATAGGTGAACCAAACGCTAAACAGCATTTGTATTTAAGCCTGTTTGCACGCAAAGCCATTGCGACAGATTTCTCTGGTATTGATGATATTGGCTGGCGTTATGGGCCAAGTGTGTATTATCGAGTGCCGATCATCGAAAAGGCGGATTCACAATTTTCATTAGCGTTTCGTGGCAATATCAACTTTGCTAGCGATAAATACCTTGATTACTACTATGGGGTGAGTGACTTACATAGCAATGAAACTCGCCAAGCATATGCAAGTCGTTCAGGTTTTTCTGGTGCTGATGTATCAATTGGGGTACATTTTGACACACCAAAGTATTGGTTAGGTGGTTTTGTCAAATATCATCACCTTGCTAACAGTCAACAAGATGCAAGCCCACTTGTGAAGCAAGATTATAATGTTTCAGTCGGTTTTGGTGTTGCATGGAAATTTTATAGAAGGAATTTTTAAATGAAGTTATTGACCCTTGCCTGTGCTTTAGTAGCTTGCTTGTTTTCAACAAACAGTTTTGCACGTGATGATTTACAAACGCTACCTGTACAAGCATTACTTGAAACCACCAAAGCGAAACAAGCGCTGTTAGATATTTCGCTGTATTTTGCTGATCAAAGTCATACCAGCATTAAAACCAATTATGGTGAAGTGATCACCAACAAGAAAACCAACGCATTTAATAAAACTGACCGAGAAGCGTGTGAGTGGGTAATGCTTAGTGCTTTAAAAGCATTACAAGAGCGTGCTGTTCGTGAAGGCATGAATGCAGTTGTAAATATTCAGTCGTACTACAAAAAACGTGAGTTCGTTAGCCAAACAGAATATCAATGTGGTGCGGGCACATTTGTTGCTGGCGTGGCATTAAAAGGCACGGCTAGCGCATTTTAATCCCAGACTCTAACAGGGTTGAGCGGTAATCATCGTCTAGCCCTGCCATTTTCTTTTTCCTCGCCATACTAGCTGACTTAGATGTATCTTGTTTAAAAAGCGCCATG